>CATPBO010000086.1 GCA_955652835.1 Candidatus Dormiibacterota bacterium | reverse complement strand
TGCTTCGGCTCCGTCGCTCGCGGTGCGCACGTTATAGCCGCCGCGCTCCAGGATCGACCGCTGCAGCTCGCGCACCATCAGGGTGTCGTCGACGACCATCACTGAGAGTTGAGGCGCGATTCCTGCGGACGGGTCGGTGACTCGAGATCCAGGTTCGACAATCGCGCTGCTGCGCTCGATCAGGTTCGAGACGTCCAACACCAAAAGGATCGTTCCATTCGGTTCGATGCTCGCTCCGCTTACTGCTCGAAGGTCGCGGAGCCGGCCTGTCAACCCGCGGACGACCACATCCCGTTTCTGCAGCACAGTCTCCACCTGGAATGCATGTGGGTTGGCTTCAGTGCCGAGCAAAACCCACGGTCCGGCTGCGACGGACGGGAGACCGAGGAGCTCGGCGAGGTCGGACACCGGCACGGCCAGACCGTCGACGACGGCGAGCTTCTTGCCGCTCACGATCTGGACGTTCTGCGCATCCAGCATCCGAATGATTCGATGCAGCGGAAGCGCAAAGGACTGGCCGCCGATCGAAACGATGAGGCAAGCGACCACTGTGAGGGTGATAGGGACGATGATCCGGAACTCCGTCCCTGCACCAGGACGGCTTGACACGTGAACCGTGCCGTGCACTGCCGCGACAGCGGTCGCCACGACGTCGAGGCCTACGCCGCGCCCCTCGTTCTCAGTGAGGGCTTTGGCAGTCGAGAGCCCTGAATGGAAGATCAGGTGCAGCGATTCTTCTTCGGTCAGGCCGCTGACGTTGATCCCTTTCTTAGCCGCGGCAGCTCGCACGGCGGCCACGTCGACACCGGCGCCATCGTCGCTGATCGCGATCACCACCTTTGATCCGACCTGTGTCGCGTTGAGCTGGACCAGGGCCTGCTCCGGCTTGCCGGCGGCGACCCGCTGCTGTGGTAGCTCGACGCCATGTCCGATTGAGTTCCGGACCAGGTGGAGAAGTGGCGAGACGAGCTGCTCGAGCACCCCTCTGTCAACTTCGATGTCCTCGCCAAGCATCTCCCAGCGCACGTTCTTGCCTTTGGCGCGCGCGACATCTCGGACGGTCCGGTGGAGGATGGGCTCGAGGGTTCCGATCGGAACCATTCGGGTGCGCTCTGTAACCTCCTGGAGCTGGTTGATGACCTTGGTGAGCTCGCGGTACTCGGTGATGGCGTCGGGATCCAGGCGCAGCTCGGAACCGAACACGTGGCCTACCCTGAGCTGCGCGGCAGAGACCTCGCCGACAAGCCGGTTGAGCTCGTCAATTCTCGCTACGGGGACTTCGAGAGTGGCTGTGTCCAACCGCTTTCCATCCAGCGCGCGCAGAGGCAATTTTCTTTCGGTGGTAGGAGGCGGCGGAAGAGGGACCGGCGCCGGTTCGGCCTGGAGCGGGGCGGCCGCAGGAGCGGGCACCTCCACGCTTGGCGGGGAAGTGGCCTCATGGGCCGGTCGTGGGGTGGTTATCACAGCCGCAACGGAAGCGAGAGGTATGGGCGTGGCCGCCGGAGCAACTACATCCCCGCTTGCCGTTGGTGGGGGGCTGGGTTTTGCAGCCGCAACGGGGGCGGGAGATATGGCCGTGGCCGGACTCGTTGGCGGAGTCGGAGAGGTGGGCGTGGCCGGACTACTTGGAAGGAGGCGTTCCATCGCCGCCTCGTCGCTCGCATCCTGGTCGCCGCTTGACGGGCTCGCGATGAGACGTCCCAGGCCGTCGACCACCAAAAGCATCGAATCAGTCAGCTCAGGAGTTGAGCGGCGGGTCCCGGATCGCAGCTCGACGAGAAGGTCTTCGAGCCTGTGGGCAAGGCGGCTTACGCGCATCATTCCGACCATGCCCGCCGCTCCCTTCATCGTGTGAGCCTCGCGCAGAATGCCATCGATCGTGGGCTGGTCGTCAGGTGCCGTCTCGAGCGCCATCAGCCCGGAGGCGATGCGCTCGAGGTGGCCTTTGGCCTCCTCTACAAACAGCGGCCGGAACTCGTCTTCTAGCTCGCCCGTTTCAAATCCAGCCGGTTCTTCACCAGCTCCTCCACGTCGATAAGCACCACCAGACGTCCACCGTTGCTGTAGATACCGACCTCGCCAGGCTGGACTCCGGGGCCGACAGGCTCCTCGAAGTCCGCGGCGATAGGCAATTCCTCCGCGGCCAGCGCGACCATTTCTTCTCCGCCGCTCACCAGGACTGCGAAGGGCGGTTCGTTGAGACCACCGGTCCCGGTCAGCACTCCGGTATCGAGCAGGGGGACGATCTCTCCGCGAACGTTGACGACACCGATAAGGCCGGCCGGCGACAGCGGGACCCGCGTCACCAAAGGGTGGCGCAGAACCTGATGCACAGTTGCCATCGGCACCGCGAAGAACGCAGCGTTGACTGCCACCACGAGCACACGCATCACTGGCTCACCTTTTGAGCCACGAGGGACTGGGCGGCCGCGATGGAGGCAACCTCATGGACAGCAGCGGACATGGCACTACTCCGGTCCGCAATCAGTTGAACGGCAAGCCTGACGCTGTCGGTGGCAACGTGCTGCTGCTCAACCACAGGTTGAACGCCTTCGCTCACGTCGGCCATTGCCTGCGCCTTGCTGATCCAGCCATCCAGCTGCTTTCCGCGCCGTTCGACGGCAGCGACCAGTTCGTGGCTGGTGGTCTGCCCGCCTTCGGCGAGCGTGGCGATCTGGGCCGCGGCAGCCTTGGAGCGTTCAGCCAACCGGCGCACCTCATCAGCGACCACCGCAAAGCCACGACCGCTCTCGCCGGCCCGGGCGGCTTCGATCGCGGCATTGAGCGCGAGCAACGCGGTCTGGTCCGCGATGTCGTTGAGCAGGCCGATAGCTCCCTCGATCTCGTTCAAGCGCCGCGCGTTCGCCAGCTGGCCTTCGCTCGACGCCAGCAGCTCAGCCTGGACGCCCTTGATGTTTGCGCGCAGCTCGCGGGCTTGGGTGACAACGCTCGCTGCCGACTGCACAATCGACGTCGAACTGCTTTCAATCGTCTCCAGCTCAGCCGAAGTCTGGGCGGCCGCCTGAGTTTGCTCGGCAGCTGCATTCGCGAGCTGCTCCGCGGAGGCCGACAGCCGCGTCGCGGATTCCTCGGCCGCACCGCGCAGCTCGGACACTTCCAGGACGAGGCGATCCAGAAGGGCCGTTGCCGCGGATTCTCGGCCGCGCCCACCGAAGATCCACGCGAGAAAGCTGGCCGAGGGCATGCGCCCCGACGCCGATGTTTTCGCCATATCTGCTCGCGAGTCGGCGAGCCTCAGGGTGGGGATATCCGTCTCGATTCCGCGGTCACTGTCGGTTCCCCACGACTCTCTAAGCGCCACGGTCCGGCTCCCTTGAGTCGCTGAGTCCAGCGGCGAGCTCATCCTGTCCCGAGGCAGCAAGCGCGATCTCCTGAGCAGTTGCGGCCACCGACCGGCTGCTGACGGCGATGTGTTCGATGGCGTCGACGGCGTGCTCGACGGCGGAGCGCTGCAGTTGAGTGGCGGCCTGGACCTGGCCGCTCGCATCGGCCATCGTGACCATCATTGCCAGCCAGAGGTTCATCTGTCCGCCCCGCCGTTCGACCGACATGACGGTGGCCTGGCTCTGGGCCTGGGCGGCTTCGACGAGCTTGGCGATCTGGGCCGATGCAGCTTTGGAGCGCTCGGCCAGGCGCCGCACCTCGTCTGCGACTACTGCGAAGCCACGTCCGGACTCACCGGCTCGAGCGGCTTCGATCGCAGCGTTCAGGGCGAGCAGGTTGGTCTGGTCTGCGATGTCGTCGATGAGGACGAGGATCCCCTCGATCTCGCCGACTGTTCTCGTCAGCGCCAACACGCGATCGCCTGCCTCTGACAGCTCGCTCTGCGCGCTCTGGATCCGGCCGCGGACCTCGCCGGCTTGAGTGGCGACTCCTGCCGCGGTCTCGGCAATGGAGACGGTCGTGCGCGACAGCTCCTCCATGCTCGCTGAGGTGTCGCTTGCCGCCGTGGTTTGCTCTCGAGTTGCGGCAGCCAGCTGCTCCGCTGTCGCGGCCAGCCTGGCGGCCGACTCGGAGACCTCACTTCGGAGTCCGAACCGTGTGCCGGCAAGCCGGTCGAGCATGGCATTGAAGGCGTGACCGAGCTGCCGCATCTCAGAGCTGCCGCCAGGTATGACCCGCACCGATAAGTCGCCCGCTTCGGCTCGGGCAGCAGCCCGCGAAAGCGCGACGATCGGGCGGATCGTCAGGCGTGCCGCGACTCCGGTGATGCCGATCAGAAGTACGGTGGCCAGGACCTTCGCTGCAACTCCCCACCCCGCGAGCAGGTTGGGCAGCAGGCCCGCGATGATGAAGAACGGAAGCGCGACCGCGAGCAAGCTGGCCATCATCCTGACGAAGAAGCTGTCCCAGATCTTCTGGCCGGCCACGTCTGACCGTGATCGATCGGGCTCCAAA
Source organism: Candidatus Dormiibacterota bacterium (assembly GCA_955652835.1). Lineage (GTDB taxonomy): Bacteria > Chloroflexota > Dormibacteria > Dormibacterales > Dormibacteraceae > Palsa-870. The sequence continues at coordinate 608 of CATPBO010000086.1, read as the reverse complement.
GGAGCAATCGTCATCACGTGCAGCTTCGTCAGCCCGCTCTGCGATGTGGGACGTGCCGCCGATACCGGCTTCTTAAGCTCCACGGGCGGCGTCCTCTTCGGTATCCCAGCCGGAGCCGGCGAGCTCGGCGGCGAGCGCGCCCTGTCGCGCGGCTGCCGAGGCGATTTCCTGCGCGGTGACGGCCACCGACCGGCTGCCTTCCGCGATGTGCTCGATGGCGAGCACGACCTGCTCGGTGGATGAGCGCTGCTGCTTGCTGGCGAGCTGCACGTGGCCACTCACCTCGGTCATCGCCCGCATCATCGTCAACCCACGCTCCATCTGCTTGACGCCTTTCTCCAGGGCCATGACGGTCTCGCTGCTCTGCGCTTGAGCGCCTTCAACGAGCTTGGCGATCTGTGCGGCGGCAGCCTTGGAGCGCTCGGCCAGCCGTCGCACCTCGTCAGCGACGACGGCAAAGCCGCGGCCGGCGTCGCCGGCGCGGGCAGCTTCGATGGCGGCGTTGAGGGCGAGCAGGTTGGTCTGGTCGGCGATGTCGTTGATGAGCTCGAGGATGCCCTCGATCTCGTTGACGCGGCCGGCCAGGGCAAGGGTGCGATCGCCTGAGG
>CATPBO010000085.1 GCA_955652835.1 Candidatus Dormiibacterota bacterium | reverse complement strand
GCGGAGGCTTACGCCCTCAGCCTCGAGGTGCTTGACCAATGTGGGCTCACTCATCTCGCCAACCGCCGGGCTGAGGGACTCGGCCTGCTGCAGCGCAAGCGTCTCGAGCTTGCGAGAGCTCTGGCAGTCAAACCCGCGGTCCTCCTCCTGGACGAGATCGGCGGAGGACTTACGGACGCGGAGTCTGCCGCGCTCGTCGACACCGTCGCAGGCTTGCGCGACGGCGGCATCGCCGTGCTGTGGATCGAGCACATCGTCCACGTGCTGATGCAGGTCGTTACGCGGCTCGTTTGCATGGACGCCGGGCGGATCATCGCCGAGGGCGCACCTGAAGAGGTGGTCGCCCAGGCGGCCGTGGTTGACGCGTACCTGGGCAGCAGCGTATGACGCTGCTCAAGGTCGACCAGCTCGACTGCCGGTACGGCCTGCTCCAGGCGGTGCGCGGGGTGTCATTCGAGGTCGCCCAGGGCGAGATCGTCGCTTTGATCGGAGCCAATGGCGCGGGCAAGACCACGCTCCTGCGAGCGATCGCGGGTGCTCACCGGCCGCACGCGGGAAGCGTGAGCTTCGATGGCGCGGACGTGACGCGGCTCCCCGCCCATCGGAGAGTATCCCTTGGAATCGCGCTCGTGCCTGAAGGGCGGCGTCTGTTTCCCTCCCTGACTGTCGAAGAGAACTTGCGTGTCGCGGCGGTGGGAAACCGGCGCGGCCGCTGGAACGTGCAGGCGGTCCTCGACGTCTTCCCGCTCCTTCAACCTAGACGGAAGATGCCCGCCGCCAATCTCTCGGGTGGCGAGCAGCAGGCGGTCGCCATCGGCCGAGCGCTGATGAGCAACCCGCGCCTGCTGCTGCTCGACGAGGTTTCGCTCGGCCTCGCGCCTGTGGTCGTCGACGCGGTGTACAGGTCGCTGGCGAACGTGATCAGCGAGGGCGCCACCGTGCTTCTCGTCGAGCAGGACCTCACGCGCGCGCTGCGCGTAGCGGGTCGTGTGATTTGTATGCTCGAGGGACACGTCGTCCTGGAGGGCGCTGCGCAATCACTCGACCGCGATCGAGTGGTCCACGCGTATTTCGGGCTGGGCGGACATGCCGCAGGTGGAGCTTCGGCGTGACGCTGGTCAACGCCATCGTGCAGGGGATCTTCCTCGGCGCCTTCTACGCGGTGCTCGCGTGCGGGCTGTCGATCATGTTCGGCGTGATGCGGATCATCAACCTCGCCCACGGCGACGTGGCCGTCCTGGGCGCATACCTGGCCTTCGTGGTCGTCGAGCGCACGGGCGCTTCGGTTTTCGTCGCGTTCGCCGTCGCCTTCCCCGTCATGCTGGCGCTCGGATACATCCTCCAGGTCACTGTTCTCGAGCGCAGCCTCAAGGCCGGCATCCTGACGCCGCTGCTCGCCACGTTTGGGCTCTCGATCGTCATCCAGAACCTCCTGCTGATCGCTTTCTCCCCGGACGTGCGATCCCTAGGTGGAGCAGCGGGCGTCTTCACCACAGCCAGCTGGCAGGTGACAGGCGAGCTCTCCATCTCGGCGCTCGGCGTGCTAATTCTCGTGGTCGCAGTGATTTTGTTCGGCGCGCTGCAGCTGTTCTTGTCCTACACGCCTGCGGGATGGGCCATGCGTGCGACGGCGGAGGACGCCGATGCGGCCGAGCTGGTGGGCATCGATTCGCGAGCGGTCTACGCGCGCGCCACCGCGATCGCGGTGGCGATCGCCTCGCTCGGTGGATTGTTCCTCGGCATCCGCTCGGCCTTCGATCCGGCCAGCGGTCCGACGCAACTCATCTTTGCGTTCGAAGCAGTCGTCATCGGTGGCATGGGATCGCTTTGGGGGACACTGGTCGGAGGCATCGCGCTGGGCCTGGCGCAGACTCTGGGAGCCCAGCTCCATCCCGAGTTCTCGGTGCTGGCAGGGCATCTCCTGTTCCTGGCCGTGCTGATCGCAAGGTTCGGCGGCGGGAGGCTGACCCTCAGGGTGGCGCGATGAAGGTCCAGCGCTGGACCCGCACCTCAAGACTCTTCACGGCCGGCACGGGCGGGGTCGCCCTCGCGCTGGCGTCGGTGCCCCTCATCTTCGACCCCGATGTCGTCCAGAAGCTTACGAACCTCTTGATCCTGGTCATCCTCGCGGCGATGTGGAACGCGCTGGCCGGATATGGCGGTCTGCTTTCGGTGGGGCAGCAAGCGTTCATCGGCATCGGCGCCTACGGCACCGTGTTCTTTGCCGGAATGGGCGTCTCGCCCTACGTCGCGATGCTGCTCGCGATGGTGCTGGCCGGTGCCGTGTCGGTGCCGATCTCGCTTTTGGCGCTGCGCCTTCGCGCCGCCCAGTTTGCAATCGGCATGTGGGTGATCGCCGAGGTGATCTCGATCCTGGTCAGGTTGGACAAAAACCTCGGCGCCGGAACCGGCATCTCCCTCATCCAGATGAACCAGTTCGCCCCCAACTTCCGCCAGGCCTATACGTTCTGGATGGCGCTGGGGTTCACCGTGCTCTTTCTCGCCGCCCTGTTCTTCCTGCTGCGCTCATCGCTCGGAGCGTCGCTGCAGGCGATCCGGGATGACGAGGATGCGGCCCGCTCCCTTGGCGTCCGAGTCGCATCGCGTAAGAGACTGCTGTTCGTCCTGGCGGGATTCGGCTGCGGCGCCGCCGGCGTTCTTGTCGTGGCGAACACTCTGTTCATCGAACCCGGCTCGGTCTTCAGCGTCCAGTGGAGCGCATACATGATCTTCATGGTCCTTGTCGGCGGCCTCGGCACTTTTGAAGGCCCGATCCTCGGCGCCATCCTTCTTTTTGCAATCCAGACGATCTTCACCCAGGGCGGTCCCTGGTACCTGGTCGGGCTCGGCGCCACCGCCGCCCTGGTAGCCCTTGTCTTACCCCGCGGGTTATGGGGCACCATCGAAGAGCGCCTCGGCCTTCGGCTGATGCCTGTTGGCTATCGGGTCGTGGCGCCGGAAACGAAAACAGAAACGAAGGTTCAGGCGAGCGCGTGACAAACGAGCACAAAGCCGAGGACCTCATGCTTCATCCGGGGCACCTGATGCGCCGAGCGCTGCAGGCGATGAACCTGCTCTGGGACCACGAGGTATCGCACGTCATCACATCTCCGCAGTTTGCCGCGTTGAACGCGCTGTACGGAGTGCCCGCCATCGACCAGCGGACGCTGGGGGAGCGCATATCCCTCGACCGCTCGACGATGGCTGAAGTCGTGGCGAGGCTCAGTGCTCGGGGACTCATCAATACCGCGCGCGATTCGCATGACGGTCGGCGTAAAACGATCCGGCTGACCCCGAAGGGTGTAACCACGCTGGAGCACCTGATCCCGCGCACGCACGAGATGACGCGCAAGCTTGTCGGCGCGCTCGACGCGAAGGACCAGGAGGAGCTGTTGCGGCTGCTGACAGCCGTCGTCAGCTCGAACGAGCGCCGGAGAGGGCAGTCGTCACGTCCTCGGCGTTGACACGCCAATTCCGCATGTTTGGCGCCAACGGCGCGGTTTCTGATGTTCTCATGCGCGCGTTTGGCGCCAACGGTGCGGTGTTCACTCCACGACCCGGACCATCCGCCTCGATTTGAGCTCGGAGCGGGGAAGCGTGCCGGGCTGGACGATTCTGCATTCCAGGCGCACGCCAAGGGCCTGGCGGAGGTCGGCCTCGAGTCGCTCCGTGGGGTCCTCGCCGGCGATCTCAACCAACAGCGTCACCTCATCCATCTCGCGCACCCGCCGGTGCTCGATCACGAACTCAGTGACCTGCGGATGGCCACGGACGATGTCCTCGACCTGCGAGGGATAAAGGTTCACGCCGCGCACCGTGAACATGTCGTCGACACGGCCTCGAATGCCGCCGACCAGCTTGAGGAATGGACTGCCGCACGAGCAGGGTTCACGCGAGATCTGGACTCGGTCACCCGTCCGGTAGCGGACCAGAGGCATGCCCCAGCGGCCCAGGTTGGTGGCGACAAGCTCACCTTCGGTGGTTGGCCTCCCTGCGCCGTCCAGCACCTCGAAGATGAACTCCGACTCGACCGCGTGGATGCCGTCTCGCTGGGAGCAGCTGAAGCCCGTCGGTCCCAGCTCGGTCATGCCTGTGTGATCGAAACAGGCGGCTGAGTAAGCGGATTCGATGGCCGCGCGCGTGGCGGGGATGCTGGCACCAGGCTCGCCGGCGTGGAGAGTTACTCGAATATCAGACGTCTCCAGCGCCAGGTTAAGTTCGCGTGCGACATCGGCCAATCTCAGCGCGTAGGTAGGAGTGGACATGAGGACGGTGGCGCGCAAGTCGAGCATGGAGCGGACGCGCTGCTCGCTGGTCATCGCCCCACCCGAGATGGCAAGCGCGCCCAGCCGCTCGGCTCCACCGAATGCGGACCAGAAGCCGATGAAAGGACCGAACGAGAAGGCGAAGAACACGCGGTCGCCGCGGCCGACGCCGGCGGCCGGGTAGACGTGCTCCGACCAGATGCGCACCCACCAGTCCCACGACTCCGCCGTGTCCAGCCAGCGCAGGGGATGGTCGCCGCTCGAGCCTGAGGTCTGATGAAGGCGCACGTAGCGCTCGAGCGGGTATGTCAGGTTGGTGCCGAAGGGCGGCCGGGCAGCCTGGTCGGCCAGCAGCTCGGCCTTGGTGGTGAGGGGAAGGCGCTCGAAGTCGTCCCAGCTCTTGACTTCGGTCAACCGCGATCGCCAGAAGGCGTTCGTCTTGAGCACCTCGGCGAGGCCCGCACGCAGCTTCCTAAGGTGGAGGTCGCGCAGCTCGTCCGGGTCAGTCCTTGAGTGCGCGGTCGGGTTGATGTCCGCCCTGCGCGCGCCCGGCGATCTCAAGGGCCTCATGTTAGTTCGGGAATCCTCCGTAGGCGGACTAAAATTGCGGCAGTTCCGCTGGGCAGTTTGCAGGGCAGGGAGT
>CATPBO010000084.1 GCA_955652835.1 Candidatus Dormiibacterota bacterium | reverse complement strand
ATCGCCACGACTGCGATCGCGACCATGAGCAGCGAAGCCAGCTGAGCCTGCCGCATTCCAAGGAAGACTGCTGGATCCGTCCGCAGGAAGCTGAGAAAGAACCGACCCGCGGCGTAGACGCCGAGGTAGATCAGCCCGACCACACCGTCCGGCAAGCGTGCCTTCAAACGCTGGTGGAACGGAAGGATCGCTCCCAGCAGGGCGAGCGTGAGGACCATCTCGTAGGCCACTTCGGGATGGACCACTACGCCTGGCTCACCGAGCGTCGCGGGGTTCACGTATTCGACTCCCCAAGGGAGGTTGGTCGGCGTGCCGTGGTGTTCGCCGTTGATGACGTCGCCGATCCGGCCGATGGCGAGGCCGATCATCGTCGCGGCGCCGCCCGCGTCGATGACCTTCCAGAAGGAGAACTTCGACCGGCGGGCCCACACGTAAGCTCCGACCATCGCGCCGAACAGCCCGCCCCACTGGCTGATGCCGCCTTCCGTGAGGGCGAACACCCGGAGCAGCTGTCCACCCGCGAACAGCTTGAAGTTCTCCCACACATAAAGGAGACGTGCACCGATCAGACCCACCACGACCATCCAGGCGACGCCGTCTGCGCCGCGCGCGGTGTCGATGCCGTCTTTCTCCAGCAGCCACAAACCGAGTCGCGCGCCGGCGAGGATTCCGAGGACGGCGAACACCCCGTGCCACGTGATGAGGAACGGTCCGATTCGGAACAGGTTCGGGTTCAGGTCGATGACGATCGTGAGGAACGTCAAGCGGGTCCACCGATTGCGCGCTGAAGGCGCGACATCGCGACGTCTTGGGGAAGCAGCGCGAGCGTGTAGTCGATGGGCGGCGAGATTTTCTTGCCCGTGACCGCGAGGCGGATTGGCATAAAGATCTTGTTCGGTTTGGCACCCGACTCTTCGACCACCTGCATGAGTGCGTCGTGGATCGGCTCGGGCTCCCAGGGCACGCCGTTCAGTGCGTGGACAGCAGCACGGATGCTCTCGACCGAGTCGGGATCGAGCTCGGGCGGTGCAGGATCGGTCCACAGGTAGTCGAGCAGGTCTGCTGCATCGGCCAGCTTCGTCAGCCGCGTCTTCAACGCCGGCACCGCGCGCCGGATCGTCGCCTCATCCAGGTTCGGCAGGAACGGCCGGAGGCGCCGGGTGAGCTCTTCGTCATCGAGCCGTCGGATGTACTCGCCGTTGATCCAGTTGAGCTTCTCCCAATCGAACCGCGCTCCGGCGTGCTGCACGCGGTCGAACGAGAAGGCGCGGAGCAGCTCGTCAAACGTGAAGATCTCCTGAGACGTGCCTGGATTCCAGCCCAAGAGCGCGAGGTAGTTGATGAGCGCCTCGGGCAGGTATCCCTGCTCGCGGTAGAGCGCGAGATTCGCCTCCGGATGCTTGCGTTTTGAAAGTTTGGCGCCGTCCTTGGCCAGGATCAGCGGCATGTGCGCGTACGCGACCGGGCGGGTGTAGCCGAGCGCGTCGACGAGCATGAGCTGGTAGGGCGTGTTCGAGAGATGCTCCTCACCGCGAATCACGTGCGTGATCTTCATCGCGGCGTCGTCCACCGGGCTGGCGAAGTTGTAGGTCGGATAACCATCTGACTTGACGATGATGAAATCTCCGATCAAGTCCGCGTCGAAGCTCATCTCGCCGCGAATCATGTCCGTGAACTTCACCTCGCCCCCCGGGACCTTGAATCGCACCGTGAACTCGGGCCGTCCGCTGGGCGGATTGGTCAGGCAGCGGCGTGAATATTTGTAGGGTCGCTTTTCGGCCTGCGCCTGCTTGCGTTCGGCGTCCAGCTCCTCCGGCGTGCAGTAGCACCGATAAGCCTTGCCTTCCCCGAGCAGGCGCGCGGCGTGCTCCTTGTACAAGTCGAGGCGCTCCGACTGGCGGTACGGTCCGTCCGGGCCGCCTTTGTCCGGGCCCTCGTCCCAGTCCAGTCCGAGCCAGTGCAAGGACTCGTAGATGACGAGCTCGTACTCCGGGCGGTTGCGCTCGACGTCGGTGTCGTCAATCCGCAGCACGAAGGTTCCGCCATTGGCGCGGCCAAAAAGAACGTTGTAGAGGGCGGTGCTGGCCGTGCCCAGGTGAGCGAACCCGGTGGGGCTGGGCGCGATTCGCACCCGAACCTTGGATGCGTCGGGCACGGCCATATGCTACGGAGAGAGTGTCACTCGACGGAGGCCCGCGGCAGATTCATGGCATCGGCGACCGGAGCCAAGGAGCCGACGAGCACGCGAGGGAGCGCATCGCGCAGATGCGTGACCGAGCGCGCGCAGGAGGCGACGCCGGCTTCAGCGCCGAAGGCGCCCGGCCGCCTGGGCCGTGAAGATGCAAGGGACTTCCGGCGAGGGACACTCCACGCCTGGTGTGCTCGCTTTGGTCGGAGGTGACGAGTTCAATCCCGGCAACGAAGAGCAGGATCAGATGCTCGCTGCGGCAGCGCGACCCGGCCCTGCATTCGTCCTCCCTACCGCGGCCGCGCGCCAGGCGCCAGACCGTTCGGTGGCGCATGCCACGAAATGGTTCAAGCAGTTCGGGCT
>CATPBO010000083.1 GCA_955652835.1 Candidatus Dormiibacterota bacterium | reverse complement strand
CGAAAGCTCGTGGATGTTCTTCAGCGCGGAGTTGGCCATCCAGTAGAAAGGCAGCAAGAAGAGCACGCCCGCCACGATCAATCCGATCCGCGCTCCAAGAGTTTTTGGGATCCTCAAACGGCGCCACGGGCGCGGCGTAGGGATGCGCGCTATCGCGAGTGGCGGGACTTCCCTGATCTCCGGAGCGACTGCCATCAGCTCGCCTCGTAATGGACCCAGTACCGGGACCAGCGCATGATGGCCAGGGCCAGCAGGACGCTGATCACGAAAAGAACCCAGGCCAGGGCCGAGGCGTACCCCATGTCGCTGTACTGGAAAGCGTTCTTGTAAAGGTAATAGACGAAGAAGAGAAGCGAGTTCTCGGGACCGGCGGTGTATGCACCGCCACCACTGGTGCCCCCAGTGAGAACATAGGCCGGCGTGAAGATCTGGATCCCGAGGATGGTCCCGTAGATCAGGTCGAAGAGAATGACCGGAGTGATAAGGGGAAGAGTGATTTTGTAGAAGCGCCGCAGTGCTCCCGCTCCGTCCAGCAACGCCGACTCGTAGAGCTCAGCCGGAACCGCCCGCAGGGCCGCCAGAAATATCAGAGCCGGTCCACCTGCGCCCAGCTGAGCCAAAAGAACGACCGAGATCCTCGTCCAGCGTGCATCGCCCAGCCAGTTGACGGCTGGGATTCCGACTCGTTCAAGTAGAAAGTCGACCAGACCAAAGCCAGGGTTCAGAAGGACGATGAAAATGAAAGTCAGCGCGAACAGCGGGATGATAGACGGCAGATAGAAGGCAGCCCTGTAGATGGCGACCTCGCGAACGTTCTGATTCATCATCAGAGCGAGCGCGATCGCCACGACCAAGCCAATGGGGACAGCGAGCCCGGCGTAGTAGAGCGTGTTGGAGAGCGACTGCCAGAAAAGGGGATCTTTCACCATGTGCTGGTAGTTGTCGAACCCTGCCGCCGTCGCGTCTCCGAAACCCGTGTAGTGCGTAAAGCTGAGATAGAGCGAGTAGACGATCGGATACACCGTGAAGGCCAGGAATCCGAGGATCCACGGCGCAATGAAAGGCAGGGCCGTGCGTAGATTCCGCCGATCCTCAAGGCTGAGGCGAAAGCGGCGAAGGAGAGGGGCGGCGATCAACGCCGCCCCTCAGTGACTGACCTTACGTAAGGCTCACGCAGCAAGCGGGCAGTATTGCTGCAGCTTGTCATTGGTCGCTGTGGCTGCGTCTTTCAAGGCCGTCGCAGGATCCTTGCTGTGGCGTATCGCCGCGTCTTGTGCAGTGCTGAGCTGGTCCCAATAGAGACTTCCAACCGGAAGCGCCGGCCGGCTGTGAGCGGTCGGAAGCAGCTGCACGAAAATCTTGAGGTCGCCCTGGTACAGAGTGCTGTCGGTCAGCAGGGTCTTCCAGGTCGGCATGTGCTGAGTCTCTTTGGTATAGACCCGCTGGCCCGGTTCGCCGGCGAAGTACTTCATGAACTCGTAACCCCCCTTACTGTTCTTGGCGCCTTTGGGGATCACGACTGACCAACCACCGGCCCAGGTTGCTGATTGGTCGCCCTGATGCTGGACAGGAATGTAGGTGATTCCGTAGTGAAGATTCGGCTGGTACTGGGGGAACCAGCTGAGCACCCACGGGCCCGTAATGACCATGCCGACGTGCCCGGTCAGGAAGGCGTCCTGCTCGGTGGGCAACGGTGGGGTGGTCGGGGCGTAAGTGCTGATGAAGGTCTGGAGAGCGTCGACCCCGAGTGCTCCTGACCAGTCCCAGAACATGTCCTTGAACGCCTGCACGATCTTGGGGTCATCCGGCGTCACCTTGCAGGTGCTGGCATTGAAGAAACTCCCTCCATAGGCAAAGCCCCACGTGTAGTGCCAACCCTGGCTGAGCGCAGGCACAAACCCAACCGTCGTGTACTTGCCAGAGGAATCCTTCTTGTTCAGCTTGTTCGCGATGGTGCGAACCAAGTCAATCGTCGGCGCACCCTTCGAGATGTCGAGAGCGGTCGGGTCAACCCCTGCCGCTTGCATCAGGTCCTTGTTGTAGAAGAGGGCGCGCGCGTCGGTGTCAAATGGAAGCGCGTAAGGCTTGCCCTTGAAAAGGGCCTCCTGCCAGGCGAAATCCAGGTAGTTGGCGGACTCGCTTGCCGCGCCGAACGGGGTCAGGTCTGTAAGAACGCCGGCGGCGGCTCGCTCAGCGACTGTGAAGCGGTCGAGCTCGTAAACGTCTGGACCCGTCCCGCCGCGCACAGCGGTGGTCAGCTTCGCGATGTCGGTCTCCGACCCAGGCACCGCAACCATCTTCACGCACGATGTTGTGCTCTGCTTGTTGAAGGCGTCGACCATGTGCTTCATGCTGTCGGTGTCGGGGGGCGTATGCGAGGTCCAGAACAAAACCTGTGTCGTACCTGAGTTGCATCCCGGAAGGGGCGCGGCTGATTGGCCGCCGCCGCTGCTGCAGGCAGTGGCGACCACCACCAGGGAGATCAGCGAGGCTTTGAGCCCTCGCCCCGGAAGTACCGTCATGGCCTTTTCCTCCGTCGCAATGACCGTGGACCCCGCGCCTTCTTCCCGGTCGGCCGTCAACGAGTCCGGGGCGAGAGCGCGCCGGCGTGGGGCCCCAATTGCTCCACCGCAATGGGCCAAGACGCAAACTAACATCGTAGATATGACATGTCAAGATCACCTCTCAGCGCGGCTGCAGCGGGAGCTCACCGGGCATAACCAATGTCGGTTCGATCGCAAGTGGTTGTATTAACATGTCATAAGGCAAGCGTCACTCATGAATTCTCAGCGCCATCTTCTGTATGAACGGCTCTACAACTACGTCCTGGACGACATACAGAAAGGCAGCCTTCGCAGCGGCGATCGCGTTCCATCGGAGACGGAGCTGGCCCGCAAGCACGGTGTTAGCCGCATCACGTCGATGCGAGCACTCCAGAACCTGGAACGCGCGGGACTCGTGGAGCGAATCCGCGGCAAAGGCACTTTCGTGGCACGGGACCTGGGTCGACTGGCGGAGGTCGGTGGCGGAGAGCGGCCTCCTCGTTCGCGCCGCCTAGCTCCGCGGGTAGGATTCCTGCTCCCGGATGCGTCGCCTGCGTATGGCCTTGAGCTGTTGAATGCGATCGAGGAGAGGGCCGGCGAAAACGGATTGAGCCTGGTCTTGAAGCGCAGTCGGGGTGAGCAGGAAGAAGAGGAGCGTGCCATCGAGGCATTGGTCCGCTCTGGCTCAGTCGACGGCCTGATCGTCTTTCCCGTGAACGGGGAGTTTTACAACGCGAGCCTGCTACGCCTCGCGCTGGCGAAGAGTCCTTTGGTGCTCGTGGATCGATACCTCAAGGGCATCGCGGCCAGCTCTGTTTCTACGGACAACCTGGCGGCTTCAAGAGACCTCACGGGGTACGTTCTTGACGCTGGCCACAAACACGTTGCTTTCGTCTCATCGCCGCCTGCGAACACGTCCAGCATCGAAGACCGATTGCATGGCTTTCGCGCCGCGTTCAGCCAGCGTGGCCTAGGGCTGGACCGGCAGCACCTATTGACGGATCTGAAGTTCGGCTTTCCCAATCCAGAGAGTCGGATTCCTGCCGACCACGCAGCAATCCGAGCGTTTCTGGAAAGCCACGAGTCGATCACCGGCTTCGTCGCTTCCGAGTATCCGATAGCGCTGGTCATCAGAGACGTTCTCCATGACCTGCAGCGCGATCAGGGGACGATGGTCTCCTGCTTCGACTCCCCGCGTGGTCAATTCGTCCAGCCACGCTTCACTCACATTCAGCAAAACGAGCGCGAGATGGGACGCCGGGCGGTTGATCTGCTGCTCGCGCAGCTCGATGGACAGCATGCGCCGAGCCAGTCCATCGTCCCATACGAGTTGGTGATTGTTCCCGCCGCGGCTGCTGTCCCTTAGAGCAGGCTTCGCCGAGCGGCGGCGTTTTCAGCGAGCAGCCGGTATGGATAATCCGGAGTTTGCGGTTCGCTGACCGCATCGAGCCTTGTTCGCTGTTCCTCCTCCAGCGAGATGTCTGCAGCCAGCAGGTTGTCGCGCAGCTGTTCGACGGTTCGAGCTCCAAGGAGAGGCGCAGTAACTCCTGGGCGGTCAGCGAGCCAGCGCAGAGCGACTCGCGCGGGCGGAACCCCAAGCTCAGAGGCAACTGCCCGTACGGCATCGACGATCCGCCACGTGCGCTCGATGTTGCGGCGGTCGTAGGCCTCGAGGCCTCTTTTGGGATCTTCGCCTAAACGCGTCGCGCCCGTCGGTGCGGTGTCACGCGTGTACTTGCTGGACAGCCAGCCTTGAGCGAGCGGGCCCCACGGCAGTATCCCGAGCCCCTGCTCCAGGCAAGCCGGCACAAGCTCCCACTCGATCTCGCGAGCCAACATGTTGTACTGCGGCTGCAGCGAGATCGGGACCGAGAACCCCATCAGCCGCGCGGTTACTACCGTGCGCTCGAGCTGCCAGCCGGTGAAGTTGGACACGCCGATGTAGCGAACCTTGCCCGACCTCACCAGCATGTCGAAGGCGACCAGGGTCTCCTCGATCGGAGTTGCCGGATCCCACTGGTGTGCTTGATACAGATCGATGTGGTCGGTGCCCAACCGGCGCAGGCTTCCCTCACACGCGCGAATGATCCAGCGACGCGACAGACCTTCGGAGTTGCCGGAGTCATCCATCCGGCCTCTGCATTTCGTCGCCAGGATGATCGAGTCGCGCAGAGCGGGCTGCCGCTTCAGCCACCGCCCGATGATTTCCTCCGAAGCGCCGCGCGGCCCCACCGGCGGGTACACGTCGGCGGTGTCGACCAGGTTACCGCCGCTCTCCACGTAGTGGTCCAGAATCGCGTGCGCCGCGGGCTCATCGGCCTCCTGCCCGAAGGTCATCGTCCCGAGCGCAAACTCCGACACCACGACGCCGGTTCGACCAAGCAATCGCTTGCGCATCCTCAGGCCTCCAATCCGACTTCAGCCGCGAGCTTTGACAGGTTCGCATAACTGATCGCCACGCTTTCCATCGGGTCGCGGCGCGGTTCGTCCTGTTCCACAATCAGCCATTTGGTCCCCGCGTCGCGGCACGCGCTCAGGATTTCGACCCAGTCCAGGTTGCCTTCGCCGATCTCAGCGTCGACCGGATTGCCTCGATCGACCGCCATGTCCTTCACATGCACGAGCGGAGCCCGGTGCTTGAAGCGGCCTATCCAGGCGGCCGGGTTGGCGCCTCCGTGCTGCAGCCAGTAGGTGTCGAGTTCCGCCATGAGAGCGTCCGGCGAAGCGGTGCCAAAGAGCGTCTCCAACCCTGTTTGCTGACCGAACCGTTCCAGCTCGTGACTGTGGTTGTGATAGGCAAGCTGGAGACCGAACGGGCGCAGGCGACCTGCCAGCTCAGTCGCTTCAGCTGCGAATCGCCGATAACCCTGCTCGGAGCGATACTCATCGGGGAGGCTCGGTACAACCACATATTCGCAGCCACACTCCTTGCACTCGGCGGCCACGCTGTCGAGATCCCTCACCAGGCGATCGAGCGCCACGTGCGCGGCGCAAGCGACCATGCCCGCTCTCTTCAGCTCGTCGCCTACGCGATCGATCGTCTTTGGACCCAGACCGGCGACCTCGACTGCGCGATAACCAATCTCGCGCAAGCGCTCGAGAACGCCGCGCAGGCGCGATGGGTCCTGCAGCTGGGAGCGAATCGTATAGAGCTGGACGGCGATCACGTCGGGACCACAAGGCTGTCGTCCGGTGAAAGCGGAGACGGCGCGCTGCAGCTGGTGCGAACGTCGACGTGCCGGCCGGTGGTGTATGACTCTTCGATTGATTGCATGACCTCGAGCACGTGGTATGCGAGCTCGCCGGCCGCGCGTGGCTGGTCTCCCTTGCCGATCGCAAGCGCCATCTCGACCACACCCAGCCCACGGAAATTGCCGGGACCTTCGGTGTGGTGGTACATGAGTGGCACCTCTCGCCACACCGACTCATCCTGATTGGGTCGGACCTTCACCGGGCCGCCAAAATAGTTGGGGTCTGGAACGCTCAAGATTCCTTTGGCGCAATAGAGCTGCATGTTGGGAAGGTCGTGCCCCCAGATGCCGAAGCTGTTCACGAGAGTCGTCTGGGCGCCACTCTCGAATTCGATCAAAGCGGCCACGAACGTGGGCGTGCTTACGTTGAAAGTCTCGCCCGCTCTCGGGCCACGGTTCGCAGTGCGCGTCGGATAAAGGATGCGCGCCATTCCGGCAACGCGCCGGACCGGGCCTAACAGGCACACGAGCGTGGTTATGTAATAAGGCCCCATATCGAGCAGTGGACCGCCGCCTGGCTCGTAGAAAAAAGCAGGATTCGGATGCCAGTTCTCCGGGCCGCGATTCAGCATGAAGGCGGTGGCGGCCAGCGCTTCGCCAAGTTCCCCCTGCTTGAGGAGGCGAAGGCACGTCTGAATTCCCGCGCCCAAAAAGGTGTCTGGCGCACAGCCGACCTCGAGGCCGTTTGAGGCGGCCGCTTCCAGGATGCGACGACCGTCGGCGCGGGTCGTAGCCAGCGGTTTCTCCGAGAAGACGTGCTTTCCGGCGTGAAGCGCCGCCAAAGTGATTTCCGCGTGTGCGACCGGGACGGTCAGATTGACCACCAGCTCAACTTCGTCGGACCCGAGTAGTTCATCCGTGGTGCACACGTTGGACACCCCGAATTCTCTTGCTCGAGCCTGTGCCCTTTCCAGGACCTGATCCGCGCAAGCCACCACGTTTAGGTAAGGCGAGGCGCCCATGTTCTTCAGATATGCGCCGCTGATGGTGCCGCATCCGATGACACCGACACGGATCGGAACGATCACTCGCGCGCCACCGGATGGACAGGCTAACCTTTTGGACGGCGTGGGGACGGAGGCTGATCTAGCGACCAAGATGGCCCAGCTCATGACCGCCGTGGAGCCCGAAGGGACACCTCTGGAGCTGACCACGTACAGCGTGCGCGGCGAGCCGGTCACATTTGCCGAGGCGGCTCGCGGCGACTACCGGCCCTTCCAAGTAGGCGACAGATGGGGTCCGCCCTGGAGCACAACCTGGTTTCACGTGCGCGGTCGGGTTCCTGCTGAGTGGGTCGGAAAGAGCGTCGTCGCCGTCTTCGACCTCGGATTCCAGGGCCACACCGGATTCACGTGTGAGGCGCTCGCGTGGCGTGACGGGAAGCCGTGGCGCGGTGTGGATCCCAACCACCGCTGGCTACCCATCGAGTCGACCGAGGTCGACTTTTACCTGGAAGCCTCCGCCATCCCAACCGCCGTGGTTGCCGGGCCGGCCGCGGCTCCATCGATGATCGCCCTCCGCGAGTCTCTTGACCCGGCTTTTGTTTTCCGACAAGCCGAGCTGCGGGTCCAGGATCCATCCGCCCGGAAGCTGGCACTTGATTTCAAGGTACTCTACGAGCTCGCGCTTGCTCTGCCCGAGGGTGACCGGCGCGCTGAGATTCTGGAAGCGCTGCGTCGATTCGCGCACAGCGACGATCCCGAAGACCTGGCGGGAATGTTCTCACGACCGAGCACGTCGACCCATCAGATCACTGCGGTCGGACATGCGCACATCGACACCGCGTGGCTCTGGCCCCTGCGCGAGGCGCGCCGAAAGTCCGCGCGAACCTTTTCGACCGCGCTCGCGCTGATGGACGAGTACCCCGACTACCGATTCGCGTGCTCGCAGCCGGCGCAGTACGCATGGATGAAGCAGTCGTATCCAACCATCTTCGAAGGCATCCGCCAAGCAGTCGCAGCCGGGCAATGGGAGCCAGTGGGTTCGATGTGGGTCGAGGCGGACTGCAACCTTCCTTCAGGGGAGGCGCTGGTCCGACAGTTCGTGCATGGCAAGCGATTCTTCATGCAGGAGTTCGGCGTGGATACCCGCGACCTTTGGCTCCCCGACGTCTTCGGCTACCCTGCGTCTCTGCCACAGCTGATCGCCGAGTCAGGTGGCGAATTCTTCCTGACTCAGAAGCTCTCATGGAACGACACCAACAAGCCGGCGCATCACACCTTCATGTGGGAAGGCATCGACGGGACGGCGATCTTCACGCACTTTCCGCCTGCGGACACCTACAACGGCATTTTCACAGCCGGCGAGATCGTGCGAAGCGCCGCCGACTTCAAGGACAAAGAGCGCTCATCGCGGTCTCTCTATCTCTACGGCTGGGGAGACGGGGGCGGTGGCCCGGAGCCGGACATGATCGAATCGGCTCACCGTCTAAGGAGCATCGATGGTGCGCCGCAGGTCGAGCTCGGCCGCGCGGCCGATTTCTTCGCGCACGCGAAACGAGAGGCGCACAACCTCACAACGTGGGTCGGTGAGCTGTATTTCGAGCTCCATCGCGGCACTTACACGTCGCAGGCGCGGACCAAGGGGCTGAACCGGCGCGCCGAGCAAGCCCTGCGTGAGGCTGAAATCTGGTCGGTCGCGGTTGGACATGGCTATCCGGCGGATGTATTCGATTCCGCCTGGAAGCGCCTACTCATCAATCAGTTCCACGACATCCTTCCTGGCTCGAGCATCGACTGGGTGTATGAAGATGCCGAGCGCGAACTCGCCGCCGTTATCGAGATCGCTGCAGGCATCACCACCTCGGCCCAATCCAGGCTCGCCGGCAGCGGAGACAACCTGACCGTCTTCAACGTCAACACACATGCGCGCCGCGAGGTAGTTGAGGTCGATCGGCGACACACTCTGGTCGACGCGCCGGCGTGCGGCTGGGCGTCGATCAATGACACGGCGCCGATACAGGTGCAGCCGGTCTCTGTTTCCGGACGCGCGATGGAAAACGGCCTGCTCCGAGTGACGTGGGATGATCGGGGGCTCCTGACATCAATCTGGGACAAGGAGGCGGGCCGCGAAGTGCTCGCCGCCGGCGCCCTCGGCAACGCGCTTTTTCTGCACGACGACAACCCGAAAAATTGGGACGCATGGGATGTTGACGCCGACTACCGCGACAGTTTCGTGCAGATCACGGAGCTCGCGAGCGCCAAGGTCGAAATGGATGGACCGCTGCGGGCCGCGGTGCGATTCACCCGGAACTTCGGCTCGTCAAAGCTGGAACAGCGGATGGTGCTCGACGCGGGTTCGCGGGTGCTTCGATTCGAAACCGAGGTCGACTGGCAAGAGGAGCACAAGTTCCTCAAGGTTGCCTTTCCCGTCGCGGTGCGATCGTCCCGGGCCACGTACGAGATCCAGTTTGGTCATGTCGAGCGAAGCACGCATGCCAACACCAGCTGGGACCAGGCCCGCTTTGAAGTCTGCGCCCATCGCTGGGCCGATCTGGGCGAGCCAGGCTACGGGGTCGCGCTGCTCAACGATTGCAAGTACGGCTACGACATCCAGGGGTCGGTCATGCGACTGTCACTGCTGCGCGCGCCGACGCATCCCGACCCAGCCGCTGACCGCGGCAAGCATCGCTTCACCTACGCGCTGATGCCTCATCCCGGCGACTTCCGTGAAGCCGGAGTGATAGCAGCCGCGGAGGATCTCAACCATCCCCTGCGGGCAGTGCGTGGAGGAATGAGCGCCGGCATGCATTCACTGATCGAGGTCGATACGCCGCAGGTCGTGGTCGAGGCGATCAAGCGCGCGGAGGATTCGGACGCGGTGATCATCCGGCTCTACGAGGCGTGGGGTGGTCGCTGCCGAGCGCGCGTGCGCACCTCGCTACCGGCGTCGCGCGCATTCCTGTGCGACCTGCTCGAACGAAACCGGGACGAGATCGTGGTGCGCGACGGTCAGCTGGAGCTCGAGCTCACACCGTTCAAGATCCTGACGCTGAAGCTAATCGTTTAGACGCTCTACGACCTGGCCAAAAGGAAGCCATGGCCAGAGCGATGAGCAGAGCCAGCTCGAACAGCGTCCATCGGTTCAAGCGCACGGCGAGGCCAGTGCTGTTTAGATAGGGAGTACTGACCAGCCAACCGGCTGCCAGCGGTGCTCGCCACATCAGCACCGTGCGTTCCTCCCAGACGATCCAGGCCGCGGCACCGAAGACGCACAGGTCCGAACCGTGCAGATACGGGACCACAAGCAGCGAGCCAAGAGCGCCGGCTGCGATGGCGAGGCCGGGCGAGTCCCGAAAACGAAACGCGGTCGCAAGACTTGCGGCGACGATGACCAACCGAAACGCGGTGGCAAACGTCCCCCCCACTCCGAACGCACCTTCCAACGTCAAGTTGTTGGCGCCTTCGGGTAGTGGTCCGCGCAGCTGGCTCACATAAGCGGAGACGCCCTGGACGCCCATCGACACAAAGGCCACCGCCGCGATGACAACTCCCACACCCGCCCAGGACGCGAAGATCCGGTATCGCCCCGCAACCAGGAGGGCGATTGGCACCAGCAACGCCGTGTTTGGCTTCAAGTAAATAAGGGAGAGAGCGAGCCCAGCCGCGAGGTCCCGGCGTTCGCGCGCGAGACGAGTGGCGAGCACGACCCCTGTCGCGACGAGTGGAGCCACTTGCCCGAGATTCACCGCGTGCACAACCCACCACGGCGCCATGGCCGCGGCGGCGAAGATGAATCGGGCAGCGCCACGGCTTAGCGATGCCCACGCGAGCGCGCCTGCCAGCGCCGCGAGGGTGATCACCGCCCATGTCCAGTACGCAATCCAGTACGGGAGCGGTATTAGAGGCGCCGTCAACCAGGCGTCGGTCGGAGGGCTGAGGAATGGCTGAGCGATCTGATCTGGCACCAAGCGTTTCTGTTCGATCCCAACGAGGGTCTGGTCGAAGATCTGCGACCACCCGTGTTCCATACCAACATTTGCCGCGGCGAGGTAGGTGTGAAAGTCGATTCCGATTGGCTCGTAGCGATTCAGGACATCGAGCGCGAGGGCGATGAGCACGATCGCGAGCCCAAGCGAGGCCCACAACCGCCTATGGATTCTTCAGCTCCACAATCTCTCCCCGCTCCGCGGACTCGTACGCACCGAGGATCACCTCAAGGACTTTGATGCCCTCGGCCTCGGTATTCAGCGGGCGCCTGGCCTCTCGAAGACAATCGATGAAGTCGACCACCTCGAGAGCATACGTGTCCGTTTCGGCGCCAGCCGCCTGGACGGTGACTTGCTCACTACCGGCCGGCTTGTAGTACAGCGCTCGCCCGTCGCTCCATAAGCTTCCAGATTCACCGGCAACCGAAAACCGCTCCGTACAGCTGGGAGGCTCATACGCCCAACTCGTCACTATCGTGCCCACCGTGCCGTCCGCGAATTCAACGAGCACGTTCGCTGTGTCCTCGCCTTCGAGCATCGCCATGCGATGCCGGCTGACGAAGGCGACGACCTTCACCGGTGCGCTGTCGATCAGGTTGAGCAGCAGATAGGTCGGGTGGTATCCCGTGTCGATCAGTTCGCCTCCGCCGCTGGTCGCCCGTCTTGCACGCCAACCAAGTCTTTCGGGATCGATTGTCAAACGGAAGATGTCGGTTGTGCGGGCGGCGTAGACCTTGCCTAACTTGCCGTCGCGAATCATCTGCCGTGCAGTCGCAACAGTTGGCAGAAAAAGTTGATTGTGCGCGCACATGAGGGTGATGCCCGCACTGGTTACCGCATGCTTCACAGCCTCAGCCTCTTCGAGGGTCACGCAGAGCGGCTTCTCGCAAAGGATGTGCTTCCCCGCCGCGGCCGCCGCGACGATTGCGTCTCGATGCAGGTGGTGCGGTAGACAAATGTCAACCGCATCTACAAGCGGCGAATCGATCATCTGTTTGTAATCCGCGAACACCTCGGCGCCACCTGCCGACGCCGCGAAACGTTGGGCACGCAATGGGTCGACGTCAGCGATGGCCGTGACCCGTGCATGGTCCGCGGCTTGCAAGTAACCACGCATGTGCGCACCGGCGATCTCGCCAGCGCCGATTATGCCGACTCCGATCCTTAACTCACGGCGCGTCAAGTTTGTTGGGCCATCTTGGCACTGGAGCCGGTCTTCGAGACAACGGGATACCTTATCGCGATTTCAGACTGGAATAATGCGCCCTCATGTGGCGCGTCTGTCCACTGGGAAGTCCGCCGGGGCGAGTGAGGACACTGGATGCCGTCCCGCAACTTGCGGTGCGTGGCGGGTAGTGGTGGCTGGCGGGCGCATCCGAAGGGCCGTCGGGCGGGATCGGTCAGTGGCGGTTTACCCGCGGCGGCCCTGGCGGCCCTTTCGGAGCATCGCCTCGAGGCCAGAGACCAGTAAGTCCACCGTGTCCGGCCACGAATGATGAGGGTCGCTGGCCCATACGTCCGCGAGCTCTCGGGCAGTGGCCAAGGTATTCGGAAACTGGTCGCGGTGCAGGCTCAGCAGCCCGAGCTCGAAACGCTTGCGCAGCAGCTCGCGATCGATATTGCCCTGCTGATTGGCGTTGGGGCCTGCGGAACGTACTAGTAGGACATAACCGGCAAGGAGGTTGGAGACAATGCGGATCAAAGTTGCCGCCTCACGTCGCCTGAAGCCGGCACTCAGCAAGATTCCGAGCACGTCTTCAATCGGCCTCCAGAAGGCGGAAAGGTTGTCACCGCTGTAGGCGATTTGAAGCTGGAGTGCCAGCGGCCGTTCCTCCATCTGGTCCCTGAAATTCAGCATCGCTCGCCGCACCCGGTGGGTCCAGCTCATGGAGGCCCGGAACCCAACCGTCAGGTCGAGGCCCTCCATGACCAACTCGGCCATCGCGTTGATCAAGTCCTGCTTGTCCCGCACATGGCGGT
>CATPBO010000082.1 GCA_955652835.1 Candidatus Dormiibacterota bacterium | reverse complement strand
TCGTAGGCGCGAAGGTCGTCGGCAAAGCCCCGGTTGACGGCCGCGCCAACGGAAGTGATGCCGCGTGAAAGCAGCAGCCGCTGGGTCTGGAGCACTCCCTGCTTGCGGCGCTCAAGACCCGCCGAGGGCTGCACGTCGGCGACCAGGCGCATCGCCGCTTCGAGGAGCAGCCCATCAGGCGAGCCATCAGGATCGCGGCCGATCCGGCCGCCGTGAGGGTTCGGTGTTTCGGAGGTCACTCCCGCCGCCGCGAGAGCCGCCGAGTTGGCCACGCGCGAGTGGCCGCCCCGCTCGTCGATGAATGCGGGACGCCGGCCGGTCACACGGTCGAGCTCGCGGCGGTGAGGCTGGCGACGCTCGGCGAGCTCGTCAGCCCGGTAGCCCATGCCCAGCTGCCACTCGGCCGGCTTGAGCACCCGGGCGTGTGCTTTCAAACGCTGCGCGATCTCGGCCACGCTTCGGGCGCCGCCCAGCTCGGCGCCGAAACGGGTCAGCCCGTAGTAGACGACGTGCGCGTGCGCATCGTTGAAGCCGGGCAGCACGGTGGCCCCGGCCAGATCGACCACGCGCGTCCGCGGGCCGCGCAGTCCCATCAGCTCCGAACCGCCGGATGCCATGACGCGACCACCGGCGATGGCAAGGTGACTATGCGGCTTGAGTCCTGCGCGCCCGAGCGTGTGGATGCTGCCGCGAGCAAGGATCAAATCAGCTCTCAAGCATCGTTAGATTAAGCGCGTGACGACGGTCGACCTTCGCTCAGACACCGTGACCATGCCCACGCCTGAGATGCGCCGCGCGATGGCCGAAACGCCGCTTGGCGACGATGTTTTCGGTGACGACCCCACGGTCAACCAGCTCGAGGAGGTGGCCGCCGCGCGGCTGGGCAAAGAGGCGGCGGTGTTCCTGCCGAGCGGGACGATGGGCAACGTCATCGGTGTTGCCGTCAACACCAGCCCGGGCGAGGAGATGATCGCCGACGCCGAAGCTCACGTGTTCTTGTATGAGGGAGCTGGCGCGGCCACGATCTCGGGAGTGCAGATCCGGCCGGTGGCGACTGAGGCGGGAGTCATGACTCCGGCGCAGATCGAAGCTGCGCTCAGGCCGCGCGACGACTTCCATCAGCCCATCACTGCGGCCGTCAGCTTCGAGGACACACACAACCGCCACGGAGGCGTGGTGTGGCCGTTGGATGACCTTCGAGCCGCGTCGCAGGCCGCCCGAAGTAACGGTCTTCGAGTCCATCTCGACGGTGCGCGGATCTTCAACGCCTCTGTCGCCAGTGGAACCGACGTCGCCGACATCGCCGCCTGCGGGGACACGGTGACGTTCTGCCTCTCCAAGGGCCTGGGCTGCCCAGCGGGAAGCATGTTCTGCGGCAGCGCGGAGGCGGTCGAGCAGGCTCGACGTTGGCGCAAGCGGCTCGGGGGCGCGATGCGGCAGGCGGGTGTCATCGCGGCCACGGGGCTCATCGCCCTCGAAACCATGGTCGACCGACTCGCTGAGGACCACTCCAACGCGCGGACGCTGGCCGAGGGGTTGGCGGAGCTTCCGGGCGTGCACTGCGACCTTGCGCGAGTGCAGACCAATCTCGTCTTCATCGACCTGGACCGGATGACAGCCTCCCGCTTCGAGGAGGAGTGCCGCAAGCTGGGCCTGCTTGGTGGCGCGACCGGTCCGCATCGGGTGCGCTTTGTCACGCACTACGGGATTACGGCCGGCGACATCCAGTCGGCGCTGAGGATCTGCGAGGACGTGTTGAGCGCATGAGCACGCGACTCTCGCCCGACGGCATGTACTCATGGGACGGAGGGAAGTGGGTGCCCGTGGGCGCCGGCCACCTCCCGGCACCCGCCACAAGCCGTGTCGAAACATCGTGGACGAGACCGACTCAATATGTGGTCGCCGCCTGGTGCGCTGTGCAGGTCTTGTGGGTCGCCAGCTTGCCCTTCTGGTACATCAGCACGATGACGCGATACGCGGACGCAATGAATCTGCGTGAGCAGCAGCTGCATCCCGGAAGCCCCACTCCTCCGCCGGACATGATGTCGAGCACAAACACCGTGATGACGGTGGTCTTCTACGTGGGAGTTCTCGTGCTCCTGGTCATCTTCACGGTCGCCATCGTGGGGACGCTGAAGCGGTGGGCCGGGGCCTTTTACGCGATTCTCGTGCTCCTGGGTCTCGAAGTTATCTGGTTGGTGTTCGGCGTCCTGCAAACAGTCGCCATTTCAGCTCTGTTGGGTCAATACGCCGGCCCTCCCGCGTGGATGGTATGGATGCAGCTCGGGTTCGCAGTTGTTTCCGCTGCGCTCTTCGTGTGGATGCTGGTTGCGGCCGTCAAGCGCGGCCCATGGGCGATGAAAAAGGCGACGCCAGAAGTCAGCTGAGCAGGTCGGCGAGCAGCCTGGGGTCGATGTTCCCGCCACTCACGACGGCAACCGTGGACGGGCCCGGCTCGAGCTGTTCCAGAGCCGCATACGTCAGTGCTCCAGCGCCTTCCGCCACCACTTTGGCTGAAGCAGCGAGCTCAGGGATGGCCGTGCGCAGCCTCGGCTCGGGCACCGTGAGCCAGCGGTCGACGCATTCTTTTAGCAGCTCGAACATTCTCGGATCGAAGGGAGCGGTCGTTCCGTCGGCGATCGTGTCCGGCTTGATCGCCACCGGTCCGCCGGCCTCGAGACTCCGCGTCCAGAGCGCGTAACCGTCCGACTGCACCCCGATCACCTCGATCTCGGGCCGAATGCCCTTGATGGCGGACGCAATCCCGCCGACCAGCCCGCCCCCGCCGACGGGAACGAGGACCCTGGCCAGGTCCGGCACATCTTCCAGCAGCTCCAGCGCAAGGCCGCCATGCCCCGCCATCACCTCGGGCTCGGCGAAGGGGTGGATGAACGCTTCTGGCTCGTCGTTCCAGCCCTCCGCCGCCATCCACTGAAAGAGCGCGTCGCGCGTCATGGGCACGATCGTTGCGCCCCAGCGCTTGACGCCTTCGACCTTGGGGGGCGGTGCCGTGTCGAACATGTACACGCGGCAGGAGACGCCCAGCATCCTGGCGACATAGCCGCACGCCTGCGCCGCGTTGCCGGCGCTGACGGTGATGAGACCTTTCTGGAGCTTCGCCGGCTCAACAGCCAGGGCGGCAGCGAAGAAGCCGCGGACCTTGAAGCTCCCCGTCGGCTGGAGGCACTCGAGCTTCAGGAGCGCGCCCTCGACGGGGATCAGAGGCGTGCGCATGACGTGTGGTCGCGCCCGCTCGGCGGCGGCACGGATGCGATCGATATCCACCACGGCGTGATAATCGTAGGGATGCCCATCTACGAGTACCGCTGCGAGGAATGTGGCAAGCGATCAACGTCGCTGCTCCCGAGCTACTCGTCACCCGACCCACCGTGTCCCCACTGCGGGAAACCGGCCTTGAAACGCCTTGTTTCGACGTTCGCCACGGTCAGCTCTGGAGAGAGCGGTGGGGCTGACGATTTCGATGGCGGCGGGGCTGACGACTTTGACGGCGGCGATGACGATTTTGGCGGTGGCGGCGACTTTGGAGGTGACGACGACTTTTAGCCGGCCAGCCCCAGGACCTCGTTTGCGGCCTGGATCAGCTCGCTGCGGTGCGCTTCGTCATGCGCGAAGATCCTGAACAGAGCCATTCGCACCGGCAGGCGCTTGAACAGGTCGAGCACGCGACTCTGCTGATAGCGATCCTCGAGCGGGTCGTAGAAAAGGATGTCGGCGGTTTCGGTCATCGGGTTGAACGCTCTCGACTCCTGGGCGGCCACGTCGACCTCGAACTCAATGCCGCGCAACTTTTCGGGTAGGCGCTCTCTCAGCTGGCGCGCGAACTCCTTCCTCGTCACGCTCATCGCGCTGCTCGGGATGTCCCTCGCGTCTGTATGTCCCTGATAGATCAGCTTCCACTTCAGCTTGCGCGCTACCACGTCAGCCCACTCCGCTCCGAGCTCCCGGCGCTGAGCGTCGCCCTGGCCACGAGCCCAGCTGTCCACCTCGGAAAGTAGAGACCATTCGGTGAGCACCTGGTAGCGGTCGAGCATCTGCAGCGGGTTTCCTCCCAGCAGGACCTCCAGCGTCGGGCGAAACACCTCACGCAGCTGCAGGTCGATGCGCCGCACCGTCCGGTGAAAGTAGACCTGGTGGTAGAGATACAAACGAGCGTTGAGGAACATGTACAGCGCCTCGGCGGCATGCGCGTGCAGCGTCAATCCGCGGTCGGAGATAAACGAGTAGTGAATGATTCGCTGCACATCGACCGGGCCCGTCGCGACACCACATATATAGGAGTCGCGAGGGACATAGTCCATGTTGTCGGCCGAGTAGGCGCCGACGAGCGCCGGCTTGAGCGCCGCCAGCCAGGGCGGCGCCTGAAAGCCCTGCAGCTCGGCTGACGAGACCAGGTAGGCGACCCATCGCGGGTCGATCCGCTCTCCGGGCTCGAAATCGGCGCTTGGGGAGGCGCCGAGAGATCCGATCTGGCCGGCCAGGGGCCCTGTTATGAGCGCTCGCCCGATGACCTCGTGGTCGATGCCCCACGTATCGAGGTAGTTCTCATCGAAGAAATGGCCGAACGGACCGTGACCGACGTCGTGCAACAAGCCCGCCATTCGCATCGTCTCCTCGACGAGCGGAGCAGAAGGTGTCCCCTGGCACGCCGCCATCAGCGACGGGTACAGGTGGCGAGCCCACTCCCCGGCGAGATGCATCGAGCCAAGGGAGTGCTGGAAGCGTGAGTGCTCCGCGGTGGCGAACACCCACCAGGCGCTCTGCAGCTGGTGGATGCGGCGGAGGCGCTGCATCCAGGCGGCGTCGACCAGGTCCTGCTCCGATGCCTGTCCGGCCACGCCCCCGGTGCCCCCTCTCGTGATGCGAAGGTATCGGTAGATGGGATCGCTGGAGAGGTTGAATCGCGAAAACTCGGGCGGCGGTTGGGTCACGCGGCGATTATCCCCATGACCGCGGGGCTCACGCGCGGCATCGATCTCTTTAACAATGGCCGGTACTGGGACGCGCACGAGGCCTGGGAGCACGAGTGGATGCCTGACCGCCAGGGCCCCGACGCAGGCTTTTACAAGGGGTTGATCCAGGTCGCAGCCGGATGCCTTCACTACGGCCGGCAAAATCGCCGCGGTGCAGTGAACAAGTGGCGCACCGGCGCTGACTACCTGCGGCCCTACCTACCGGCGCACCAGGGCGTGGTCCTTGCGCCGCTCGTCGAGGCGGTGGACCAATTCCTGGCCGCGATGAAGCCGCGCGAGTGGCCGGAGCTGACGATGCCCAGAATCGTTCAGGAATAAGGAGGGAAGCGGCGCCCGGCGGCCGATTCAATGAGACCGCCATGGCCGAGGCGCAGCAGGTCTTTGGCTTCCGCGCGGCCGTAGGCGAAAACGAAAGGCAGCAGCAGGTCGAGGGAGCTGGACCGGCCGAACCCGGCGCAAGACGCAACGCCGACGACGGCGGCATCACCCAGCCGTCCCAGCCATAGCATGCTGCCCGGGTGCATGGGCGCACCGAGCTGCAGAAGGTGACCTCCAGCCCGGGTGAGCTCGGCATAGGCCGGGTCGAGGGGGTCGATCGCGGAGGCGCCCGCGAAAAGGACGAGCTGGGCGCCAAGCTCAATCGCCTCTTGATAGGCAGCCGCGACCGCATCGCTCGTTCGTGCCACCTCGCGCACGCCGAGCACCTCCGCTCCATACCAACCGAGCTTGGCCGTGACCGCGGCACTGAAGAGGTCGCGCGCCTTCGGCTTGAGGCGTTCGGTCGCGACCACGTAAGTCTTCAGCGGCTGGAACGCGAGCAGCTCCACAACGGGACCGTCCT
The DNA here is from genome assembly GCA_955652835.1 of Candidatus Dormiibacterota bacterium. GTDB lineage: Bacteria > Chloroflexota > Dormibacteria > Dormibacterales > Dormibacteraceae > Palsa-870. Next base: position 7,316 of record CATPBO010000082.1, on the reverse strand, counting down.
TTCGGCAGATCTCCTCCGCTGCTTCGATAAGGCTGCCGGGAACCGCGACGGGTGTCACTTTGCAGCCGGCGACCTCCTCTCCTTCTGCCACCGCCTGGCCGTCCATCAGCGTGAACACCGATATGTAGCCCAGGGAATTGATGGCGTCGACCAGATCCGCGCGCACGCGGACCAACCCGCGATGGCGCGCGGTGAGTCGAGCCTGACTCTGGACGGGCTTTTGGGCCTCGAGGCCGGGACTCAACAGCGCAGCCGCCAACCGCCTCGCCGCTTCGTCCTCGTGGAGGTCGCCAGGTTCGAGCTCGACGAGATGCACTTCGCCCGCCTGCCGGACGCGCTCGAGGTGCCGGCCTCCGAGCACGGTCCCCTTGCGCAGATCCGGGCCCAGGTCGTGGACGAGCACACGACCGTCGACGTCGCGTCCTTGGGCGGATGCACCTTGCAACCGGATCGTCTTCATTTACTGGCAGCATAGATTCGAGATGGGAATGACCACGCCCACCGTCCGGCTCTACAACACCTTCACGCGCGCCAAGGAAGAGCTTCGGCCTGTGGGCGCGGGGGTCGTGCGGATCTACTCATGCGGACCCACCGTCTACCGGTACGTCCATGTCGGCAACCTGCGCACGTTCATGCTGCCGGACCTCTTGTGCCGCAGCCTCGAATACCTCGGTTACCAGACCGAGCAGGTGATGAACATCACCGACGTCGGTCACCTGACCGACGACACGTTCGACCGGGGCGAGGACAAGATGCTCGTCTCCGCGCGACTGGAGAACAAATCGCCCGAACAGATCGCTGCTTACTACACCGCCGCCTTCATGGACGACGCCGCCAAGCTCAACTTGAATCGCGCGGCCCATTACCCGCACGCGAGCCAGTACATACCCCAGATGATCGACTTGATCGGGGCGCTCATCGCTCGCGGGCATGCGTATGAGGTCGGCGGCACGGTCTACTACGACATCGCGAGCTTTCCGGCATACGGCAAGCTCTCGAGAAACACGACAGACAAGCTGCTCGCGGGTGTTCGCGGCGAGGTCGACCCGCGAAAGCGCCATCCGGGCGACTTCACGCTCTGGAAGGCCGCGGGCGCGCACCGGCTGCAAGTTTGGCCCAGCCCCTGGGGTCCAGGCTTTCCAGGCTGGCACATCGAATGCTCCGCGATGTCGATGTCGCTGTTGGGCGATCGGTTCGACATCCACACAGGCGGCGCTGACAACGTCTTCCCGCACCACGAGGCGGAGATCGCGCAGAGCGAAGGCGTGACCGGACATCAGGTCGTCGGCTGTTGGATGCACGGCGGCCTGCTCATGCTCGCCGGCGCGCGGATGGCAAAGTCCGCCGGCAATTTCTTTCGTCTCTCCGAGCTCGACGAGCAGGGATTCGACCCGCTCGCGTTTCGCTTTCTTGCGCTGCAGGCCAGGTACCGCACGAAGCTGAACTTCAGCACCGAGGGGCTGGCCGGAGCAGACCGGGCGCTCAGGAATCTCCGGGAACGCGTCGCTGACTGGTCGACCGATGAAAACAACGTGGACAGCGGCGATGCGGAGGTCGCGCCCTATGAGAATCGCTTTCGCGCGGCTCTCGCCGACGACCTGGACATGCCCGCTGCGATGGCGCTCGTGGCCAGGCTGACCCACTCTGACCTGTCGCCGGCGGCAAAGGCGTCGCGGCTTGTCTCCTGGGATCAGGTGCTTGGACTGGACCTCGACCGCGCGCGACCCGCCGCCACGCTGCCGGACGGTGCACCCGCGCTGCTCGAGGCTCGGGGTAAAGCACGCGCGGCCAAGGACTTCGCCATGTCAGACCGATTGCGCGACGAGCTGGCCGGCCTGGGGGTCACCGTGACGGACACTGCCGAGGGCCAGCGCTGGCGGGTGGCCAAACCGAGGCCGTAGCTTCCCATCCCGCCAATTCGAAGGTGGAGCCGGACCTCGCGGCCTGGCCCCACGAGAGGAAGGGGGTGTCTAGCAGTGCCGGAGGCTTGACTCCGAACGCATGTTCGTCTACCGTCCCAAGAGCAGCATGGCCAGCCTTCCGTCATTCAAACGGGCCGACTTCCCAGGAGACATAACGCTTGACCGCCTGATTCCGGAAGCCGCGGCTAATTTCGCCCCTCTGCCCGCCGACCTGCGACCGGAGCTGGTCACGGCGCTCGCCAGGCGCGGCATCCAGCGCCTCTACTCCCACCAGGCCGAGGCCTACGAAGCTGTTCGCGATGGCCGCCACCTGGTCGTGGTCACGCCCACCGCGAGCGGAAAAACGCTCTGCTACAACCTCCCTGTCCTGCAGCGCCTGCTCGAGAACCCTGAGAAGCGGGCCCTATTTCTATTTCCGACCAAGGCCCTGGCGCAAGACCAGCTGGCCGAGCTGAGCGCTCTGAAGCACGGTCTGCCAATCGACCTTCGAGTCGATACCTACGACGGCGATACCCCTCCGGGCCGCCGCACCGCGATCCGCGAGGGCGGACACGTCGTGATGACGAATCCCGACATGCTCCACGCCGGTCTCCTGCCGCATCACACCAGGTGGAGGCGCCTGTTCTCGAGCCTGGACTTCGTGGTCGTTGATGAGCTTCACACCTATCGCGGGCTGTTCGGAAGCCAGGTGGCGAACGTCATCCGGCGCCTGAAACGGATTTGCGCTTTCTATGGCTCAAGGCCGACTTTTATCTGCGCGTCGGCGACGATCGCCAACCCGCTACAGCTCGCGAAGCGACTCCTCGAGGAGGAAAACGTGGCGTTGGTGGAGCACAGCGGTGCTCCGCGCGGGGAGCGACGGCTCATCTTCTACAACCCACCGCTCGTCAATCGAGAGATGGGCATTCGCCGCAGCTCGTTGCTCGAGGCTCGGCGCATCGCGGCGCCATGGATCCGTTCCGGCGTGCAGACCATCGTCTTCTGCCGCAGCCGTCTTCAAGTCGAAGTGATGCTGAGCTACCTGAGGCAGGACCTCGCACCACGTCTTGACGCCCATCAGCGGGTGCGTGGTTACAGGGCCGGCTATCTTCCGCTGCATCGGCGGGAGATCGAGGCGGGCTTGCGCGATGGAGAGATCACCGGAGTTGTAAGCACGAATGCGCTGGAGCTCGGGATCGACATCGGCAGCCTGCAGACCGCAGTCCTGGTGGGCTACCCGGGGACGATCGCCTCGACCTGGCAGCAACTTGGTCGGGCGGGACGGCGGTCGGGTTCGGTCGGCGTGTTCGTGGCATCGAGCTCGCCGCTGGACCAGTTCATCGTCCGTCATCCCGAGTATTTCCTCAGCGCCGACCCTGAGGAGGGCCTGATCGACCCCGACAACCTTCTCCTGCTCGCCGGCCACCTGCAAGCAGGACTCTTCGAGCTCCCTTTCGAAGACCAGGAGCGGCTCGGCCGGGCGGAAGTTGGCGAGCTGCTCCAGCTCTTCGAAGAGGATGGCTCCGCCACGCATTCCGCGGGCCGCTGGTTCTGGAGCCGGCAGGCTTTCCCGGCTGATGAGGTGCACCTGCGCCGGATCCTCGCCGACAACGTTGTGATCATCGACACGTCACATCCGCGGCCCCAGGTGATCGGCGAGATGGACCAGTTCACTGCACCGGTACTGCTGCACGAAGAAGCGGTCTACCTCCACGAAGGCGCGCAGTTCCACGTCGACCGTCTGGATTGGGACGAGAAGAAGGCTTACGTGCGACCGGTCGAGGTCGATTACTACACCGACGCGCTCGCGTCAGTGACAGTGCAGGTGCTCGAGACATTCGGCGGACCGGAGGACGAGGGCGTGTCGCGCAGCCATGGCGAATTGAAGATCACAAGCCTCGCGAGCATGTTCAAGAAGATCCGGTTCCACACGCACGAGAACATCGGGTCAGGGCCGATCCATCTTCCCGAGCAGACGCTGCACACAACCGGTTACTGGATCACGGTCGATGAAGGACTGTGGCGGTCGCTCGGCCGGGAAACGCTGGAGGCGGGCTTGCAGGGGATGGCCCATTCGGTGCGCCACGTGGCCAGCCTGCGGTTGATGTGCGACCCACGCGACCTCGGTTCGGTCGCCGAGGTCCGGTCGGTGACGACGCAGCTGCCGACCGTGACCGTGTACGAGGTCTACCCCGGCGGTGTGGGTTTCGCATCGCGCATGTTCGAGCTGCACCGCGCCCTGCTCGACGATGCCGCCGCGCTGGTGCGCGACTGTCCGTGCCTCGCCGGGTGCCCTTCGTGCGTCGGTCCGCTGCATCTCGTGGAAGGAGCCAAAAACGCGTGCCTCAGGTTGCTCTCCGCGACCGCCTTACCGGTCTAGGCCTTCACTCAATGCGGCGGCCACAGCCGCCGCGCTCAATTCCGCGCGGCTTCGAGGAGATCCCGACGCCATTCGGGACAGCGGTGCTTCGCCAGGACGTGATTCCGCTGCCCGCGCTCGAGCCGCACCCTGGAAACGTCGCGTATGTCGATACCGAGACCACCGGCCTCAGCGGCGGCTCGGGCACGTTGGTGTTCGTGGTCGCGGTGGCGCGTCCGATCGATTGCGGCCTGCGCGTGGCCCAGGTGTTCCTGCCGCAACCAGGCATGGAGCCTGCTTTCCTGCACGCGCTCGAGTGCGAGCTCGAGCCGGCGGAGGCGGTCGCGACCTTCAATGGTGGTTCGTTCGACCTGCCGCTGCTCCGCACACGGTGGGTGATGGCGCGCATGCAGGGCGAGTTCATCGATATTCCTCACGTCGACCTGCTCACGCTCGTCCGTGCCCTGTATCGGCACCGCCTGGAGAGCTGCACGCTGCGGATGGTCGAAGAGCGAGTCCTCGGGTACGAGCGCGACGATCCAGTTCCAAGCTCGCTCGTACCGGACGCGTATTTCGACTACCTGCGCGCTGGGTCGCTTGATTTTCTGGAAGCGGCACTCGAACACAACCGCCTCGACGTGATCAGCCTCGTTCATCTTCACTCGCGACTCCTGCTGCGCCTGCAGGGCGGCGAAGCGAACATGGACGCCGCCGACTGGCTCGCCCTCGGGCGTCACCGCTTTCGGCGCGGTGCCCGGGCGGACGGATGGCGGGCGCTGCGCAATGCGACCTCCTTCGCAAAAGGTGAAGCCTCGGCAACGGCGGGGCTCTTGATCTCCCGGCGCCTCCTCCGGCGCGGTTCAGTCTCGACTGCCGAGAGCCTGCTGGGCTGGTTGGAGTCGAGCGCCGCGGAAGACATCCGCGTCTCCATCGCCCGCGCGCGGCTTCTCGAGTGGCGGCGGCGCGACCCTCACCAAGCCCTGCGCATCGTGGAGGACGCCCAGCGACGCATGCCCGACCTCGCGCCCGACCTCGAACACCGGCGGGCCAGGCTGCGGCGAAAGGTAGAGTCAGACGGCAGTCGGAATCGGAACCGCCGGCGCAGCAACAGCCGGAAAGGCCAGCTCCGGGAGGTTCAGCTCGAAGCTCCCATCGCGGACAGCCCGGACTAGGGCCTCCACAACCGCTGGATCGAACTCCGTGCCCGAGCCGGCGACGACCTGCTCCTGGGCCGCTTTCGGCGTGACCCGGACACAGGCTCGCCCAGCCGTAGAGGCCTCGAATCTCTCGGCGACGGCCAGGATGCGGGCGAGCATCGGGATCGACGCTCCGGACACGCCATCCGATGTTCCGCCGCCATCCCAACGGTCGTGGTGATTGCGTACCGCGGCGACCACCTCGAGCGGGAACTTTGCCTCGGCGACGATCTTCTCGCCCTCCTCCGTATGTCCGGCGGCCTCGACGTTCTGCCCGTCGACGGCCAGAGTCATGTGGCCGACGTCGTGCAGGAATGCGGCAGTGCGCAGGTTGTCGAGCTGATCCGACGTCAGGCTCGAGCGCCGGCCGATCGCCTCCGCGATCGACGCCACGCGGCTCGAATGGCCTTGGGTGACCGGGTTGCGATGGTCCACCGCGTGGGCCACGGCCACCATCACCTGCGGACCCGCTTCGGCCAGCATCGAAACCAGGCCGCCCTCCGCCAGCTCGAGCTCTGTAACGAGCTGGGGGAAGGTGCACGCTCGGTCCTTGCCCTCCCGTTTCGCAAGATAGAGGGCCTGGTCGGCGGCCGCGATCAGCTCGCTGGACGTGAACGCGTCCTCCGGGTATGACGCAACACCGATGCTGAAGGTCAGATGCTGATCCGGAGTGGTCGACACCGCAGCCGCGTGCACCGCGTCCACGATTCGATAGGCGAGGCGCTGCGCACCGGTGGCGTTGGTGTCCGCGACCATCACGGCAAGCTCGTCTCCGCCGTAGCGCGCGACCATATCCTGCGCGCGGGCGGCCCCTTTGACGATGCGGGCTCCGATCTGGAGCACGAGGTCCCCGTGCTGGTGACCGAGCTCGTCGTTCACCGACTTGAAGTGGTCGAAGTCGATCAGCAGCAGTGAGACCGGGCTGCTCAGCCGGTCGGGCCGCGCAAATGCGTTCTCGAGCCGGCGGCGGAACTCTCTCATGTTGACCAGGCCTGTCAGGCCGTCTGTTGTCGCCTCCTGCCGGCTGCGCTGATAGCGCAGCGCATTGGCGAGCGTCACGGCGGTGCCGCCGGAGAGCGCGTTCACCGCGAAGAGGTCCTGGTTGGTGAATGCGCCACCGGACTGATTGAGGCAAAGGATCGCGGTGACACCCTCGCCCGAGGCGATCGGGACCACAAGGCCTTTGTTGTCAGCGGCGAAGACGGCTTCGCCCGTGCCCGCGGCCTGCGAGAGCTGGTGCTCGTCGATCGGCTCATCCTCCGGGGCGGGAGTGGTTTCGCCGGTTCGGTTTGCGCTGGCGACCACCGTGAACCCTTCCTGCGAGGAAAGGATCATCCGGCCGCGCTCGGCGCTCGTCATCTGGACCGCGTGATCCGTCAGCACCGTGAACACGTCCTTGATGTCGGTGTTGCCCACCAGAGTCATGCTCAGCTCCCGGAGAGAGTCGGCCTGCGCTGCTCTTTCGACCGCGGAGCGCCGTTCGCGCTCCAGCTCGCGGGTCATGTACCCGGTTGCAAGAGCGACGACCAGGAACAGGAACATCTTGCCGATCGTGGCGTTGGGGTCGACGTAGAAGTTCGAGGGTGTGAAGCTGCCGCCGACAAACAGGTACAGGAAGGAAATGACCAGCGCGGAGACGAAGCTCGCCGTGGCACCGAAACGAACTGCGTTGGTGATCACTGCCAGGAACAGGGCAAGAAAGAACGGGCTGTTGAAACCCTGGGACAGGTAGACCAGGGTTGTCGCGAACACGATGTCCAGCGTCATCGTCGCGAGGCTGAACTGCTTTCCGGGCTGATACCTCCGAGCCAGGAGCACGTTGATCCCGACATTCATCGCACCCCATCCGGCCAGAACGAG
>CATPBO010000081.1 GCA_955652835.1 Candidatus Dormiibacterota bacterium | reverse complement strand
GCAACTTTCTTGGTGACGCCGGTGGCAATGTCAAAGGTCCAAAGGGCAGCGATGTAGCCCTCGCCATAGACCCCCATGTAAATAAGGTCGTTCGAATACTCGAAGACATCGAGTCCGCCGATGGACGAGAAGAGCTCGACCGGAAGGCTGTAGATGTGGTCGACTCCGCTGACGACATCGACGATATGCAGGATCGGCTTGCTGTCAACCGTAGATCCGCCATAGGCATAGTGGCTCCCGTCCGGGGAGACCCAATTGCGCTGGACTGGAAGCCAGCGAGAAAACGGGCGGTCGTAGTAGGCTCCGCTGCCGCCACTCGGGTCGATGGTCACCCTGCCCGACGGATAGTCGGTGAAGGCTCCCTTCGGGCCACCCTGCGCCTGGGGGATCGAGATCGGCAGCCGGCAAGAGCTGGAGCTCGGTGTAGTCGCAGAATTCGCAACCGGCGGCGACGAGCTGCAAGCCGCCAGCAGAACGGCGGCCTTTCCCACGTGCATGTAACGGTAAGACGGTCATAAAGTGACGCCCCACCCCATTTGCCTGGGAAAAAGAAGTGACCCCAACGGATCGCCTCGCTGTCTCCGGCTCCTGCCTTGCGGCCGGCGCCAGATCCCTCGCTCGTATCCCTCGGGGCCGTGCATAACCGTAGCGCGCCGATCGCACGGACCGCAATCCCCGAGATGTGTCGCCTGGCTATGTCGTGTAGCCGTGCGCCCGAAAGAGGTTGCGGAACCAGCCGGAACGTGTCCGCTTAGAGGGAGTCATACGGTAACGGGCCGATCGTGGCGCTGGGGGGCCTTCCTCGCGAATGACCTCACTGCAAAGCTCTACGCAGCCGTCACAGATAAAAACGCCCGGGCCTGCGACGAGCTTCCGGACCTGATCCCGACTCTTTCCGCAAAAGCTGCAGCGCTCGTCTCTCCGCTTATCGGCCATGCCAGAAGCATAGGTATGCAAGCGCGTTCGTGAACCCCTACATCGAGCTGCACTGCCACTCGAACTTCTCGTTCCTTGATGGCGGATCGCATCCCTACGAGCTGGCGGCTCGCGCGGCGGAACTCGAGATGCCCGCGCTGGCGATCACCGACCGCGGAGGGGTCTACGGCGCGGTGAAGTTTCTCCAAGCCTGCCGCAAGCTCGGGGTGAAGCCTATCATCGGCACCGCGCTGGAGGTCGAGGGCGAGGAGGTCGTCATGATCGCCCGCAATCTCCGCGGGTACTCGAACCTCTGCCGGCTGCTGAGCTTTGCGCACGCCGACCAGCCCAAAGGTGAAGCATGCGCGACCATCGCGAAAGTAGCTGAGCAGCGGGGCGACCTGTTCTATCTCAGCGCGACCAACGATGAGAGGCGGCTGCGAGAGCTGCAGGAGGCGCTCGGCAAGGAAAACGTCTTCAGCGAGCTGCACCATCACCTGTGTCCTGAGGACCAGTGGGTGCTCGAAGGACGCGCAGCGATGGCGAAACGATGCGGAGCCATGGTCGTCGCGACGAACGAGGTGCACTACCACGTCCCCGAGCGGCGCCGGCTGCATGACGTGCTGGTCGCCATCCGCCATCGCGCCACGCTCGAGTCAGCGCGGCAGCACCTCTTTCCCAACTCCGAGCACCACCTGAAGGGTGGGACGGATCTTCGTCCCCTCTTCAAGGGCCACGCCGAAGCGCTGGCGACGCCCTGGGACATCGCGCAGGAATGCGATGTCGACCTCGACTTTCGCAAGGTCAGATTTCCCGGCTACCCGGTTCCCGTGGGCGAAACGCCGTTCTCGTTTCTCTACAAGCTCTGCTTCGAGGGCGTCCGCGAGCGCTACCGCCCGATCACGCCTGAGGTCGCGCGGCGCCTGCAGCGCGAGCTGGAGGTGATCGAAAAGACCGGGCTCGCCGAGTTCTTCCTCATCAACTGGGACCTGATGCGATTCGCGCGCGAGCATGGCGTTCCAGGGCAGGGGCGTGGTTCGGCCGCTGACTCGATCGTCGCTTACGTGCTCGGCATCACGCGGGTCGACCCCATCGAGCACAACCTGCTTTTCGAGCGCTTCCTGCACGAGGAGATGACGAGCACGCCTGACATCGACATCGACTTCTCCACCGAGCACCGCGAGCAGGTGATCCAGTACATCTACGACAAGTACGGCTGGGAGCGGACCGGGATGGTGTGCAACGTCGTCACCTTCCAGCCGCGGATGGCGATCCGCCAGGTGGGCAAGGCGCTGGGATTCTCCGCCGAGCTGCTGGACCGGCTGGCCAAGGGCGTCGACCGATGGTTCACCGAGGACGTCGAGGACTCGATGCTGGACGCGGTGCCGCCGCCCGACATGCGGCCGCAGAGCTGGCAGCACTTCCTGGAGCTGTGCCGGGAGGTCATCGAATTTCCACGCCACCTTTCGATCCACAACGGCGGCATGCTGGTCACCGGAGAGCCGCTCGTCGAGATCGTGCCCGTCGAGCCCGCGACCATGGAGGGCCGCCGCGTCGTCCAGTTCAACAAGGACGACGTCGAGGACCTGGGCCTGATCAAGATGGACATGTTGGGCCTGCGCACCCTGTCGGTCGTCGCCGAAGCGCTTGAGCTGATCAAGGACGCGATCGGCATTCGGCCGGACCTCGATCAGCTGCCGCTGAACGACCCGAAGGTTTTCGAGATGTGCAGCGCGGCGGACACGATCGGCGTCTTTCAGATCGAGTCACGCGCGCAGATGCAGACACTCCCACGCACGAGGCCACAGAGCTTCAACGACCTGGTGGTCGAGGTGGCGATCATCCGGCCGGGACCGATCCAGGGCAACGCCGTCCACCCTTACATCCGGCGTAAGCAGGGTCGCGAGCAGGTCACTTACGCGCACCCGCTGCTCGAGCCGATCCTCAAGGACACGCTCGGCGTGATCCTCTACCAGGAGCAGATCATCGAGATCGCGATGTACGTCGCGGGCATGACGCCCAGCGGCGCGGATGGCTTCCGCCGCGCAATGACCCGCCACCTCAACCGGGTCGAGATGTCTTCGTTGGAGGGTGCCTTCATCAGCGGCTGCCTGGCCAACGATGTGCCACGCGAGGTCGCCGACCAGCTATTCGCTGCTGTGCAGGGCTTTGCCGTGTACGGCTTCTGCCGCTCGCACGCCGCCGCTTTCGCGCGCACGTCGTACGAGACGTCCTGGCTCAAGCTCAACTATGCGGTTGAGTTCGGCTGCGGCTTGCTCAACAACCAGCCGATGGGCTTCTACCACCCGAGTGTGCTCGTCGAGGACCTGAAGCGCCACGGGGTGACGGTCCTGCCCGTCGACGTCAACCGCTCCGACGTGCGATGCCTCCCCGAGCCCCTTGCACCCGCCCAGCCACAGGCACACCTCTCCGAGGGCCCTCCCTCCTCCGCCAGACCGGCCCTCCCCCGCCGGCCAACCGATACCAGCGTATCGATCTTGTCAACCGAGCCTGTTAAGGCGATGACCCACGCCATGCGGGTCGGCTTCAACTACGTCCGCGACCTCGGCGAGGAAGGCCGCAAAGCGATCGTCGACGAGCGTGCCCATGCTCCCTACACGTCCTTCGACGATTTCCTCCACCGCCTTCGCGGCGCCCCGGTCGGACCGCGCGCGGTCCGCAACCTCGTCATGGTCGGCGCTTTCGATGCCCTCGGCCAACCCCGGCGCGAGCTCCTCTGGGGCTGGCAGGAGAGATGGCATGGTCACGGCCTGCGTCGAGGCATCGAGCAACAAACTGAGCTGCGCCTCAAGGGCACCGCGCCGGAACTGCCAACAATCGACGACTTCGACGCCAACCAGCTCGAGTACAGGATCTCGGATCTGTCCACCGGCCACCATCTCATCCACTTCTGTCGCGAACGCCTGCAAAAGCTGGGCGCGCTGGAGAGCAACAACCTGGCCGAGATTCGCAACAACCAGCGAGTGCGCGTCGCAGGACTGGTCATCACGAGACAGGCTCCCTCGACCGCCAAGAAGATCCGCTTCTTCACCCTCGAGGACGAGTTCGGCCAGGTCAACGTGACGATCAAGCCCGACGTCTACGAGCGCTATCGCCAGGTCGCCAACCGCCAGCCGATCCTGGTCATCGACGGGGTCATGCAGCGCAACGACGGCGTGTATTCAGTGCTCGCCAGCCACATCGAGGCCCTCCATGGCCTACCTCGTCCGCAACAGAAATCGCACGACTATCGCTAGCCAAGGCTTACTTTCTGTAGCCAGGCAGGGGTCTTTTGAGCCAAGCTATGCATTCGGACTAAACCGCGGCACTCAACGCAGCAGCCCCAAAGGAAGGATCCATGTCGATCGGCCGAGAAATCGAAGACATCGCCCGAGACCTGATCAGGCACCAGCACGACCACCCTCCGGTCCGTGATCTCAACCGCGAGATCGAGCGCAAGCTCACCTTCGCGGATCGCGTCGCCGACGATTTCGCCCGCCTGGTCGGCAGCTGGGTCTTCGTCCTGGCGCAGGCCGGAATCATGGTTCTCTGGGTCGGGCTCAACGCCCTCAACCTGATCCATCCCTGGGATCGCTATCCCTTTCTCTTCCTGAACTTCATCCTCACCCTGGAGGCGGCCGTGTGGGTCTCCGTGGTGCTGATGGCCATCAACCGCCTCGCCGACCGTGACCGCTTGCGCGCGCAGCACGACTACGAGCTCAACGTCAAGGCCGAGGAGGAGCTGAAGGCGCTCATGAACCACCTCATGCATCAAGACGAGATCCTGCTGCAGATCGTCAACCGCCTCGACCGCGGCGACCGTGAGCTGAAGCGCCTTGCGCGGCACCTCGAGGTGGCGATCGAGACGACCACGCATCCACCGGCCCCGCGACCTACAGAGGCCGAGCGCCCGCCGATCAGCCTTCCAGCACCCTAGCAGCCTTACAGGGAACTAGCGCAGGACCCGGTAGACCGCGTACTCGCCGCTGTCGTAGACGAGCTTGCCGTGCTCGTCCCAATACGCCCGGCTCGCACCGCGAGGAATCTCCTGCGGACCGATCATCACGTAGTCGACACCGTATTTGCGCACGAGCTCCGGCGTCGCGGGATCGCCGTCGAGGATCCGCTTGAGGTCCTGCCCCTTCTGAACGAAATCCGGCAGCCCGTATGTCCACAGCCAGCCGGGGTATCCGATCATCACGCGCCTACCCGCCAGCGTCGGGATGGGGCTGTTGTGCTCGTCGGCCACGGCGAAGACAGCCGTCGGGCTCGTGTGCTGGCGCACCCAGTCCGCGACCTGCAGGCCGCCGGCGTCGGTGAACTGAACGGCGCTGACGCTGAAGTCGGATGCGCGAGCGAGGTCGAGGGCACCCGACAGACCCAGCAGCACGAGCAGCGCCGCGGCGACGATCGCCGAGCCAGGCCCGCGCTGAAACATTCGCGCGAGGACGCCTCCCACGACGATGCTGCCCAGCAGCGCCCAGAAGATGAAGAACTTGGTGTTGTCCCAGTCCCAGGGCTGCAGCACGATGACGTTGGGCACAAGGAACCACAGCCACATGGGCGCGAACCATTTCGCAAACCCGGTCGGAATCCAATTCCGCAGGAAATGAGCGGCGACCAGCACCGGGATGAACACCGAAGTGTTTCGGATCCAGAACCAAACCCAGTCGTACCCAGCAAAGATCCAGGCGTGATGCTGCCAGTCGAGATACGAAAGCCAGCCCAGCTCAAAACAGTAGCCATGCAGGCTAGGGCTGTCGCCGCACATGCTCGTATTGGCCGCCGGCCACATCCACGCGAGGATCGGGATGCCGATCACCAGCGCCGGAACGAAGAAGCCGAGCCACTGAATCCGCCGACTGAAGAGAGCCCAGAACAGCGAGAGTGCAACTACGGTGCCGTACGCATGCACGTGATACACCGGCAATAGTCCCGCGACGACGCCCGCGAACAAGAACGGTTGCCAGCCTGAGCGATCCCGCAATCCAAGCCACAACACGAGCAGCAGGATCAGTGCGAGGCTGAAGCCGAACAGCGTCGACCGCTGCGGCACGAGGTAGGCCAGCACAGGGTTAAGCCACTGAAAGTTCAAGTCGCGGTTCAACGTGTACTCGCGCGGCAGGTGCATGAGAGCGGCCAGTCCACCGCGCTGGACGTCGCCCAGCAGAAAGACAAAACCGAGGCCGCCGCTGAGCAGGAACACGAAAACCGCAATTACAGCAGCGGCGCGGCCACCGGCGAATCTCTGAGCGGCCAGATAAAGGACCGGCGGGAAAGCAAGGCCGAGCAGCCCGCTCGTCATGACAAGGCCCGAGGTGAGCCGGCTGCCGAGCGGTACGAGACTCGCCGCGTAGAAATCGACAATGAAGGGGTACCCGAGGCGATGTCCGGGATCGACCGGATACTCCGGCGGGAAGTTGTGACCATCGGCGAAGGATCCGGCGAAGCTGAGGTGCGCGGCCCAGTCGCCCCAGATGTTCACGTACCCGGCGAACAGTCCGCTCGGCGCGTACACGTAGGCCTGGTGCAGGAAGTGCACCGTCCACGCGCCGCAAACAAGGAACACCACCGCGACCGGCCAGGGGTGCCCCGGCGAGCGGGGCGACACCACCCATCGTGTTCGCGCCTCAGCCAGGTCGGCGCGAAGCTGGTTCACCTGCCTGGCGACCCCCACACCAGCCACCAGGAGCCAGATGCCGAGACCCAGCAAGACTGTAGTCGCGGTCACGTCCCGAACCGCGAGTGAAAGCGCGAAGCTCGACGCCGCGACAGCCGCAGCACCAAGCACGGCCCCGAACGCGATTCGCTCCTCGAGGTAAAGCTGGATGCCGATGAGATACGTGAGGCAAAACCCAGCCGCTACCGTCGACGCCAGGAAAGCTGCCGGCGCTAGTTCCAACAGAACAGCTGGGGCTGGCTTGCTGGCACGTCGCTGGGGCAGTGGACGAGCCAGGTCTTCGGACCCCACGGCGGAGTCTGCGGTCCCTCGAAGTAAGCCGGGCCGGAAATCGGGAGCCCGGTCCAGACTGGGTAGAAGTAAAAGAAGAACAGCACCGCAATGCCGAGGTGGCTGGCGACAAGGATCAGGCGCCCCTGTGGTTTTAGCTGCTCAGCGATCTGCGCCAGCACGAACGCGAGGGCCAGGACCATGAAGATGAGGCCGCCGAACATGTGGTACATGAAAAGCACGCGGCTGATCTGGGACCACGGCAGCCACTGCGTGATGAACCCAAGCAGGATGACCGTGGCAGGGAAGCTTCGTTGCTTGACGATGAAGTACGGCAGCGCCGCCACGCACGGCAGGCTCGACCACCAGATCCACGGATTGCCTAGATTCGACATGCGTGAGATGAGCTGCTGGCCGGTCCAGTGGTCGATGCCCAGGTTCGTGTACTCGGCGTAATAGAGCACCGGCCGCGCGAGCAGCGGCCACGACCACCACGGCGAACCATACGGGTGCGTCGCGGTCAGATGTGCGTGGTAGTCGAACGACGCCTTCTGGTACGCAATCAAGTCCGCCAGGTTCTGAAACTGGCCGCGCGCGAAGAATGGATACCAGGACGCGAGGTAAATCGCGACGGGGATCGCGACCAGCGCGATCGCTGCGACGACGAGGTAAACAGGCAAGCGTGCGTTACCGGGAATCGTGGGCCCGCCAGGTCTCTCCCACGACCAGAACGGATTCCCGGGCGGGCCGATGTTGAAGTCCACGTTGCGGCGGATCGCCCTGACGACCATCAGGAACACGATGCTCGCGAACGCGGCCAAGACGATCCACTTCGACGCGACGCCGACACCCAGCACCACACCGAGCGCAACCAGCGACACGAGCGATGACGTCTGAGTGCGGCTCTGGATGTGTGCGAGGTACAGAAAGTACGCGAGCAAAATGAAGAAGACCGGAAAGATGTCGATCATCCCGATCCTTGACTGGATGAACAACATCCCATCGAAGCAGGCGAACGTAGCGGCCGCGATCGCAAATATCCGGTTGGGCCAGAGGCGGCGCGCGAACAGGTACATCATCGGGATGCAGAGCGTCCCGAAGATGCAGGCCGCGATGCGCCATCCGAACGTGTTGAACCCAAGGTCGATGTAGTCGCCGGCCGCGCCCTGGAAGTGGGCTCGATACCAGCCGTACCCCCACATGCCGGCGCCGATGAAGAGTTTGGCAAGCGGCGGCTCCGGGTCGAAGTAGGGGCAATAGATGCTGTGCTGAGTGCACTGCGTGTTCTTGAAGTCGATACGGGCGTCGACTGGAAAGTAGATCTCGTCGAAGACCTGGCCGTTGGGCGGCGACAGAACCCCGTTCGAATCGGGGTAGCCGCGGTTGAACGGATATGCGAGACCGCAAATCGTGCCAGGGTTTCCCGCGGGGTCGATCGGCGTGTTCGGCACGCAGTTTGTGATCAAGGGGCCTTGAAGCGGATGAACGAAGACATCCGGCATGATCGGGCTGAAGTACCGCAGGACGAACGCGACCACCGTCAGCGCCAGCACCGCGATCAGGTCCCAGCGGTCGAAGTAGGTTCTCTCGCGCCGGACCTCTGTGGGTTGCGTCTCTTCTAGCTGGTAGGCGCGAGGCCCTTTCACCGCCGCCGTTTGCGGCGCTTCCCGCCACCCTGGTTCTCTCCAAGGCGGTACGGAAGGCGCGAGCTGATCTCCCACGCGACAGCATCGGCGTCGCGAACGGGAAGCGCGATGGTGTCTTCGTACATCATTCGCGAACCCAGCCGCTTCTTGATCTCCGCGACCTCTTCGTCAGTTCCACGAACGCGTACGAAAAGAGCGGGCTTTTCCATGAGCGGTTTCATCATCGGCGCGACCATCCGGCTCCGCCGGTCCTGGAATGCGAGCTTCAGCGGTTGCACTCGCACGCCGCGGATGCGGTCGTAGTTGATGAGCACGCTCGAGCGTAAGGTCCCCACTTTCACTCCGCCGTCTTGCGCCTCCACATAGCTCCTTCGCTTGTACAGGAGGAAGGCGCCCCCCAGAAGCAGGCCGCTCGGGATGTAAAGGATCCAGATCACGTTGGCGGTCTTGGCCAGCTGGCCCTGATAGATGAGAAGAATCGTCATCACCAGTCCAACCGCGATCAGGAAGCCGGCGAAGAACCGCTGCTGACGCCACAGCTGGTCGGCGTAGAGGATGGGTTGCTTGGCTCGCCCGGAAGGTGCCTCAGTGCTCAACGTTCACTGATTATCGGGTCTTGACCAGTCTCGACTTCTTTCGACGGCGTCACGCCATCGCGATTGAAGGGTGCCGGCCTCGTCTCGGGACATGGCCGGTTCGAACTCGCGGTCGAGCTTCCAGAGGCCGTTCAGGTCGCCATCGTTCCAAATCCCGGCGCCGAGGCCGGCGAGGAAAGCTGCGCCCAGGACTGAGGTCTCCGTCTGGCGCGGCCGGCGCACCGGGATGCCGAGCAGATCGGCCTGGAACTGGCAGAGCACGTCCATCACCGCCGCGCCGCCGTCGACGCGCAGCTCGCGCAGGGGCGAGCCAACGTCGTGCTCCATGGCTTCGACCACGTCGCAGGTTTGATACGCCATCGATTCGACGGCAGCCCGCACGAGCTGGGCGCGCCCGCTACCTTGCGTGAGTCCCACGATGGTGCCGCGAGCGTAGGGGTCCCAGTGCGGAGCGCCCAGTCCGACGAACGCCGGCACCAGGAAAACGCCGCCGCTGTTTGGTACGGACGAGGCGATCGGCCCAGCCTCAGCCGCGTTGGCGATGATGCCCAGACCGTCACGAAGCCACTGCAGCGCCGCACCCGTGATGAAGATCGCGCCCTCGAGCGCGTAGCTCAAACGTCCACCCCGACGCAAAGCGACCGTGG
This sequence comes from Candidatus Dormiibacterota bacterium, assembly GCA_955652835.1. Taxonomy (GTDB): domain Bacteria; phylum Chloroflexota; class Dormibacteria; order Dormibacterales; family Dormibacteraceae; genus Palsa-870. The sequence continues at coordinate 6,078 of CATPBO010000081.1, read as the reverse complement.
TCAGCATCCCGGACTCTGAAGCGACCCGATCCGGTCCCGTCTGCATGAGCACGAACGACCCAGTGCCGTATGTGTTCTTGGCCATGCCGGCGGTCGTGCACGCCTGGCCGAAGAGGGCGGCCTGCTGGTCGCCCGCGATGCCGCTGATCGGGGCGCTGACTCCTCCAAGAACATCGGGATCGGTCATCGAGATCTCGCCGGTGGAATCGACCACTTGGGGCAGATTCATCGTCGACACGCCGAACAGGTCGGCCATCTCCTCGCTCCACGCGCCTTGCCCGATGTCGAACAGCAGCGTGCGGGACGCGTTCGACGCGTCGGTGACGTGGTCGCGCCCGGCTGACAGGCGAGCCACCAGCCAGCTGTCCACCGTCCCCACCGCTGCGTTCGCCGCACCGTCGATGTTCTCTATCGCCCACGCCAGCTTCGTGGCCGTGAAATAGGGATCGAGCACCAGGCCGGTGACCTCACGCACCCGCGCCTCGTGGCCGGCGTCGCGAAGGCGCTGGCATACCGCGGCGGTGCGCCGGTCCTGCCAAACGATCGCCGGGGCCAACGGCTCCAGCGTGCGGCGATCCCACACGACCAGGGTTTCGCGCTGGTTGGTGATGCCGACGGCTCGCACGTCGGCCGGCGTGACTCCTGCCGCGTGAAGGGCGTCCTTAGCCGTGAGCTGCACCGCCGCCCAGATCTCGAGAGCATCGTGCTCGACCCAACCCGGCTGCGGATAGTGCTGCGTGATCTCGCGATAGCCCTTCGCCCGCACCACTCCGTCGAGGCCGACGGCAGCGGCCGTCACGCCGGTCGTGCCTTCATCCAGGCTCAGGACGACCCCGGGCTCAGACACGAATCTCGTTTAGCTCGAGGGTTGCCAGGTCCGGTTCAAGCTGCCGGTCGTGTAGCCCTCGAGGTCGGCGGACACGAACTTGTAGCCGGCCCTGCGAACCGCATCCACCACGCGCTCACGCTCGGCCACAAGCCGGTCGATTTCCGAACCATCCACCTCGATGCGAGCCACGTCGCCGTGATGTCGCACGCGCACCTGCGTGAATCCGAGCGCCTTCACGGCCGCCTCCGCCGCCTCGATCCGGCGAAGAGCCTCCACCGTCACCTGAGTGCCGTGTGGGATGCGCGATGAAAGGCATGCAAAGGACGGCTTGTTCCAGTTCGGCAAGCCGAGCTGCCGAGCGGCGGCGCGGATCTCCGGCTTTCCCATGCCGGCCTCGAGCAACGGAAAGCGGACACCCCGTCGAATCGCCGAGCCGTGGCCAGGGCGGTGGTCACCCGCATCGTCGGCGGTCGCGCCGTATGCGAGATGTTGCAGTCGCAGCGCGCGCTGCACCGGCTCGAGCTTGTCGAACAGCTCCTCTTTGCAGTGGAAGCAGCGGTCCGGATTGTTGCGCGCATACGCCTCGAGCTCAACCTCGTCAGTCGTGACCTCGACCAGGCGGGCGCCAAGTGAATGGGCGAGGACCCGCGCCTCCTGCTGCTCCGACTCCGGGTACGCGGGCGAGCTTGCGAGCACGCCCACCGCTCGGTCGCCGAGCTCATCCAGGGCGAGCTTGAGCAGAAGCGTTGAGTCAACTCCACCCGAATATGCGACGAGCACGGACCCGAGATCGTGCACGATCCCACGGGCTCGATCGAGGCGGGTGGCGTCGTAGCGGTCGAGCTGGATCATCAAGTGGACTGTACCGGCCGGACGGGCTGGTCGGTTCAGGCCACTAAGCCCTGAGATTAGCTTGCCTGAGCTACGGAAGGCTCCATCGCGGGAGCGCCGCACCACGCTTCGTAGTCGATGAGCGAATCGACGGTCGGGTTCTCGCCGCAAAGCGGGCAGGCCTTGTTCTGCCGCAGCTTGAGCTCGCGAAAGCTCATGTCCTCGCCTTCGAACAGGAGGTAGCGGCCGATCATGGGCTTTCCGATATTCAAGAGGTACTTGATCGTCTCGAACGCCATCATGCTGCCGATGATCCCGGGCAAGACTCCGAACACGCCTGCTTCGGCGCAGCTCTGAACAGATCCCGGCGGAGGAGGTTCAGGGAACAGGCAGCGGTAGCAGCCAGTGCCCTTCGCGGAGTCGAACAAGGCAAGCCGACCCTCGAACCGGAAGATGCTTCCATGCACGAGCGGCTTGGCCAGGAAGTGGGCGGCGTCATTGGCCAGGTAACGAGTTGGGAAATTGTCGGTTCCGTCGACGATGACATCGTAGGGGGCGAAGATCCGCATCGCCGTCTCGGAGTTGAGGTGTTCGTTGATGGGGACCACCTCGACATCAGGGTTGAGACTGCGCAGCGTCTCGGCCGCCGACTCGACCTTCGGCTTGCCGATGTCGTCGTGACCGTGCAGCAGCTGGCGCTGGAGGTTCGAAGCGTCCACCACGTCAAAATCGACGATGCCGATCTTGCCCACCCCTGCGGCTGCCAGGTACATGGCCGCGGGCGAGCCCAGGCCACCGGCGCCCAGGAGCAGCACGCTCGAGCCGAGCAGCTTGCGCTGGCCGGCGCCGCCGACCTCGGGCAGGATGAGGTGACGGGCGTAGCGGGCGACTTGATCGGGAGTGAAGCTCTTGGCGGTTGCCATCGTCAATCCAATATACCCAGGGTGCTTCGGTGGTTATTCCTATAGTGGGGAGGCGATGGAGACCGAATACCTAGACGAAGAGCAGGTCATAGCCCTGTACAACAAGGTGCGAACCGGCAAAAGGACCTGGCCGACCGGCATCTGGACCTCGCCCGCCGCCCTCCAGTACGCAGTCACGGTCTTCGACTACTGGATCCACAACGTCATGGGCTGGAAGGGCTGGCCCGAGGCGCGCGGGAAGGTCACGCCGGCGCTGCTCGAGGAGCACCGCCTGGCCGACCTGGTCGAGAGCGTGTTCGTACCCGAGTTCGGCGACGACTGGCTCGATTTCGAGATCGTGCTCAACGAGAGCATGCGGCTCTCCGAAGACGAGGCCTGGGCCCCGGACGTGGCGGACCGCCAGGAGCGGGTCGAGGCCGCCTTCGAGCACGCCTTCGAGCAGCTGATCGGTCCGCCCAAGCAGCAGCCCAAGCTGCTCTCGACCTACCACCGTTTTCGGAATCACCTGCTGCGCATGTGGAGCGCGTTCCAGGAGGCGCAGGCCGAGCATGACAAAGCGGAGCGCGAGTCGGCCGAACGCTTCTGGGCCCAGCTGCGCCTGGTGCGCAGCACGCGCGCGCAAGCAGCCGAGGCGTGGTCGATCGTCAACGCGGACGACGAGCGCCGTGGCGAGGTGACGGTGGTGTGGGGCGAGCCGCACCCTTACTGCCTCGTCGTTCTCGACGACGACATCGAAGTCGGTGGGTGGGAGCAGGTGATCTACCGCCTGGAGCAGGAGATCCTGGTCGAAGAGCCCGGTGTGGTCAGCTACGCGGTCTGGCACAAAGGGTTCGTCGGCGAGTACTACCGGTGCGCAGACTGCGGCGAGCTGCACAGCCAGTTCGAGGAGGACGCCGGGACCGAGCTGCGACTGGACGACCTGGAGCCGCCCGAAGAGCGCTAGGGCTAATCACCTAATGGGTGGATTGAGCTCTAGTCCACCGTCAGAGAGAAGTTCTTGCCTTCCCAGCCGGTCACGTAGTGCGCTGTCCAGGAGAACTCTGAGCCGCGCGGAAGCCGGTTGCATGGAACCTCTGCGATCCACACGCCCAGCGTGGTGTCGGCGGCTTCGACCTCTTCAAACGTCTGCCAATTGTCAAATGAGTAGTGCACCGCTCCTGGGCGCGGAAGCTGTACCCGCAGCCGCCGGCCCGCGGTGATGCGCGAGATCTGGTGCCTGTGCGACCAGACGAAAGCGGGCTCCTGCACACCGCCTTCGGTGTAGCGGCGCCGTGCCGGCATCACGATGTCAGGAAAACCACCGAGCGCGATAGTGACCAGAAGCTCGAGATACTCGGCGTGCGCCCAACCGAGCGGCGTCGCCGAGCCGTTGGGGCGCCCGAGCTGCAAGCCGCGTCTTGGAATGTCGGGCCCGTCCCACACCTGTTCGGGGAGCATCAAACCCTGACCGGCAAAGCCCTCGAGCGAGCGGACGAGCTCGGCCGCCGGGAGGCCCATAGAGAAGAAGTGACGGGCACGCTCACCGGTCAAAACGGGCCACGGACGCCCGCGCCCTCCGCCGTCCCAGGGCGATCCATCGTCATATTCGCCATACGCGTCTCCGACGTACCGCCGCCAACTGGGGCCCGCCGGCAGGCTGACCTTCAATGCTGAGTCCACTCCCTGCAGGCTCCGGAGGATTCGATCGTCTTTCGGCCGGCGAAGCCCATACCGGACGAGCTCGAGAAACTCGGGCGCAATGGCGCCTTCGGTCGGGCGGTGATCGGGGTCCCCCGCCAGGCGCACGTACTGACCGGCCACCGTCGAGCACCACGTCTCGACGCGATCGTTCCAGTAGTCCGCGACCGCGCGCAGGTGACTCGCAGCCACGTTCTCGCCGGCCTCGTGTGCAAATTCCGCCGACACGATGAGAGCGGCGATGCATGCGGCGAGGGTCGACGGCGAGAGCCCGCCAAGGTCCTCCCAGCGGTCGAGCTGGGTGAGCGGGCCCTCGCGGATGATGAACTGCGCCGCCGGCCGCACCATGACCGGATATGGATCGTGGTCGAGGCAGTTCGCCACGCCCAGGCGCCACGCGAGAAGGATCGGCAAGGCCACCTGGTCGAGCTCAGTCGCAGTCCAGTGCGGCGTCCCATCGAGAAACCAGTTCTGGTACCAACCACCATCCGGGCGCTGGCGCGACTGCAGGTGACGGAAGGCGCGCAGGGCTGCAGCACTATCACCCGCGTCGAGCAGGGCGGTAGCGATGCGACACAGATCGCGCGGCCATACGAGGTGGTACACATGATTGCCGTCGTGATTGGTCTCCCCCCACGGCGCGCACGGCGCTGCAACAAAAGCGCCCGAGTGCGACTTGTCTTCCAGGCAATGTAGGACGGCCAGCGAAGCGCGCGCGAGCATTCCTTCGTCACCGCTCACCTTCTCGAGCGCGCGAGGCATATCGACCTGCGAGCGCCACGCACGTTCGAATGCCTGGCGGATGTTGTTCGCGCCTTTCTCCAGCGCTTGGCGCGCGATCTCCTCGGCGTCAGCCCGCGTGTGAGCGAAACCGATCGCGATCTGAAACGAGCCGGCCCGGAGCCCGATTTCGGCTCCTAGCGCCACATTGCCCGGGCCTGCTCGATCGTAAGCCGTGGTCAGGTTACCGTCGCCGTCGCTTAGGTCGATCTGCAAGTCGGAGCTGTGGTAGTAGCCGGCGGTGGCCCGGCTGAAAGGACCGACGACGCAAATCCACACGTCCTGTTGATGGAAGAGCAGAGCGGGAGGGTGCGTATCCAGGACTTGCCCCAGGTTCCCCTCGGTGCCGGGCTGCCAGTGCGCAACTGCCTGCACGTAAAGGCGAAGGTCAGGAAGCTCCGGAGTGAAAGTGGCCGCGATGATGAGGGCGTTCTCCTCAGGGTCAGAGAAGATTTCTTTTGTCAGGCGGTACTCGTGATGGGTGGTGTCGACTTTGAAACCCGGCACGCCCGGGCTGATCCAGTTGACGCGGTGCTGCCCATCGGCGGCGTCGTCGATAGGAAGCGCTCCGCTGGCAGAGGCGAAAAAGCGAAGGTCATGGAGCGCGACGCGATCCAGGAACGGGAAGAAGACCTCGCTGAGCGACCCGTCCGCGAGCGTGTACCAGAGCTTGCTCTTCGAACCGGGCGCCGCTCCAAACGCCATTTTGCGACCGGGGCCCCACATGGGCGGCGCGCCTGGTCCTCCTGGAGCCTCCATCGGGCGTTAAGTATGGAGAGCGGGTAGGTCAGATTAGAATCGAACGGCGATCCTGACTCCCCGGGGAGGTGGCTGAGCGGCCGAAAGCACCCGCCTGCTAAGCGGGTAGGGGGTGTAAAGCTCCCTCGAGGGTTCGAATCCCTCCCTTCCCGCCATTCGTAGTCACGTTCCACCGTGGCGGCCAGTCGAGCTTTCCATGCGGCGACTCCGGGATCGGGTTGCGCGATGCGCGCCGTTCCCTTGATGGACCACCGCCGGCCGCCATGGTGCACGACGATG
>CATPBO010000080.1 GCA_955652835.1 Candidatus Dormiibacterota bacterium | reverse complement strand
GTCCGTAGGCTAATCTCTTGGGCGACGTGGTCAAGATCGGGCTGCTCGGGTCGGGCTTCGTGGCGGACTTTTACATGGACGGTCTGCGCGACGTCCCGGGGACCCAGGTCGTCGCCAACTACTCACGTTCCGAAGAGCGCGCCAAAGAATTCGGCCATCGCCATGGCGTGGCACGCCAGTACACGCGCATCGAAGACCTGTGCGCGGACACGAATGTCCAACTGGTCGTCATCGCTCTGCCGAACCACCTGCATCTTCCGGCAACTCGTATCGCGGCTGCCGCTCGCAAAGCGATCGTTTGCACAAAGCCTTTGGCTCGCAACGGCGGCGAGGCCGCACAGATGGTGAACCTTGTGCGCACGGCCGGCGTCATGCACGGTTATGCCGAGACGGAGGTCTTCTCGCCCGACGTGATGCGCGCGCGGGACATGATCGAGAGCGGCGCCATCGGCGAGCTGCTCACCGTGCGTGCTCGAGAAGCGCACTCGGGGCCGCATGCGCCGCATTTCTGGGACGCCGAAACGGCGGGGGGCGGCGCGCTCCTGGACATGGGCTGCCACACGATCGAGGCCGCGCGCTACTTCTTTGGCAAGGAGAATCGGATCAAGGACGTCTTCGCCTGGGGCGCCACCCTTGTCCACCATGACAAGACCAAAGGGGAGGACAACGCAGTGCTCCTGCTCCGCCTTGAAGACGGACGGACCTCGCTTACAGAGGCCTCCTGGACGGCCAAAGGTGGAATGGAGCTGCGCAACGAGATCTACGGAACCATGGGTCGCATCGTGACCGACACGAGCTCGACCCGCATCCGTGCCTTCATTCAGGAGCCGGCCGGGTACCTGATGGAGAAAGCCGACGCCGATGTCGGATGGGTGTTTCCAATTCCCGACGAGGCTCGGGTCTACGGCTATCACGAGGAGATGCGCCACTTCGTGCAGTGCTTCGTCGAGGGCAAGCAGCCACGTGAGAACTTCATCGACGGCTACGTCGTCAACTGTGTCCTCGACGCGGCTTACAAGTCGATGAAGAGCGGACACTGGGAACCGGTCCAGCTCGACTCCAGCGTCGCCGGCTGACAGATGTCGAAGCAGGCGGGCTCCAGCTGGATTGAGGCGAGTATCGAGATTCTCCGGAAAATCCAGGAGACTCAGGCCGGCCCGATCGATCGAGCGAGTCAGATCTGCGCCGAAGCGATTGGCGCCGGCGGCCTGGTTCACCTCTTCGGCACCGGTCACTCTCGAATCCCGGTCGAGGAGATGTTCCCGCGCTACGGCTCGTATCCGGGCTTCAACCCGATCGTTGAGCTCTCGATGACGTTCCATACCCAGGTGGTAGGGGCCAACGGTCAGCGGCAGGCGATGTTCATCGAGCGCATGCCGGGTCTGGCCGAGGTGATCCTCTCGAACTTCCAGTTCGCGCCGAAGGACGCGATGATCGTCTTCTCCGCCAGCGGTCTCGGCGCAGTGGTGGTCGAGATGGCGCGTGGAGCGCGGCGCAGGGGCTTGCCGGTAATCGCCGTCACATCTGTGGCGCAGTCGCAGGCCGGTGAGGTTGACGAGCTTGTGGGCACCCGGCTGTCAGACGAAGCGGACGTGGTCATCGACCTCTGCACGCCGGCGGGCGATGCGCTCAGCCACCTCGAGGGGTTGGCAGAGACGCCAGTCGGTCCGGGCTCGACTCTGGCCGCGGTCGCCATCGCCAATGCGATCAAGGTGCGCACGGCCGAACTTCTGGTGGCCATGGGCAAGCCGCCGCCGGTCATCACTAGCGCGGCCGAAGTTGGCCGCCGGCGTTCCGAGGAGCTTTTCGAGGCCGCCTATCGGGAACATGCGCGCCGCGCTGCGCGCACCCTCGCCACCTGACGCGCTCCGGGTAACGAGCAACGCACCTGGACACGTTCAGCTTTGTCGGCGTCACCACCGGACAGTCGGCAGCGACGCGGCTCTTTCCCGTCTGGACGAAGGAGCTTGGCCTGCGCGACGTTCGATTGGTGGGCTTCGACCTGCCAATCCACGCCGAGCGCCACCGGTATCGAGACCTCGTCGAACGCATCAAGGGCGATAGGCACGAGCGTGGGGCCCTCGTCACGACGCACAAGATCGACCTCTTCGAAGCATGCCTTGACTTGTTCGACAGGATTGACGAGAGCGCGGATCTGTGCGGCGAGACCTCGTGCCTGTCCAAGCGCGATGGCCTGCTCTGTGCGCGAGCGACGGACCCGGTTGCCGCCGGCAGGGCGCTTGGTGAATTCCTTCCCGAAGACCACTGGCAAAAGACGGGCGGCGAGGTCTTGTGCCTGGGCGCAGGCGGCTCGGCAGTCGCGATCACCGTCGGCCTGATCAACCGCCCAGCGGACTCCCCCGGTCCCACACGCATCACGGTGGTGAATCGAAGCCCGGCTCGGCTCGAGGCGATGCGAGGGATCCATGCTCGGCTCGAGGCGGCGACGGAGGTCGAATACGTCGAGAACGTCGACCCAAAGGTCAACGACCAGCTTGTTCGTGATCTCCGACCTGGCTCCCTGGTCATCAATGCAACCGGCATGGGCAAGGACAGTCCTGGTTCACCCATCACGGACGGAGCTGAATTTCCCGAGAGCAGCCTTGCGTGGGAGCTGAACTATCGCGGTGACCTCCAGTTTCTGCGACAGGCGCTCCGGCACAAGGAAAGTCGCGGGCTGATTGTTCATGACGGCTGGCGGTACTTCATCCATGGGTGGGCCACGGTCATCGAAGAGGTGTTTCACCTGAACATCCAGGAAGACCAGCTCTCTCGCCTTGCAACACTGTCAGAAGCAGAACGTCCTGCCTGGTCGTGACGCCCGCGGCGGTGGGATCAGCCCGCGTCCTGGAAGAAGATGAACGGGCTTTGGTAGGTCAGAGTCGCCAAGGCCAGCGCGGCACCAGCAACCAGGCTTCCGACGACAAGGCCGCGTCGGGTCAGCGCCGCCGGCGGCGCGGCTGATCCGAACTCCTCGGCCGCCGTTTCCGCCGACCTGCGGAGGTACCAAAGAATATGGATGCCTGCTGCAGGCAGCCAGAGCACGAAGCTCAGCTTGTGGGCCACCACCCAGACGCTCCCGAAACGCAGCCCGAACAGCCAGAGCTCCAAGCCGGTAATGAAGAGGACCGCTGTTGAGAGCACGACGATCGGGGCGAGCAAGCGCATCGGCCACCGCGGCGGCCCGGCACGACGGTAGCTGGGATTGCTGGAGTAGTAGCGAACGAACCGGTAACCGGTGCTCGCCATCTTGAGGACGAGGGGTGGGATCAGCAGGAAGCCGAGCAAGAAATGCTCGGGGAGAAGCTGCCTGACCCTGAGCACGGTAATCCCCATTGCGGCCAGTAGCACAAAAAGCAGCGCCCCAGTCAAAGCGGTCAGCCGCTCATTGGCCGCAACACCGGGATCGACGGCTTCGTGCCTCAACTCGCTGCTCTGGTCCAATTTCGCGCTTGTATCGTCGATCTTATTTGACATGCGCTGCGGTGATGTGCAACTGTCTAGTTGCACATGAATGACGCTGTGTTCGTCGCCCTCGCGGATCCAACGCGCCGGCTGCTGCTCCAGCGCCTTGCGATGGGCCCGACCACTGCAACCGGGCTGTCCCTGAGGTTCCCGCTCACCCGCCAGGCGGTTGTGAAACACCTGGGCACGCTCGAGGGCGCGGGCATGGTCGCCAAAGAGCGCCACGGGCGCGAGGTCCACTACCGGCTGGAGGGCGCGCCACTCGGTGAGGCGACCGCGTGGTTGACGAAGCTTTCCTCGCGGTGGGAGCAGCGTCTGTTGCGGCTCAAGCGTTTCGTCGAGGAGCAACCGTGAGCGAGCCGGGGACAGAGATCCGTCACAGCATTTTCATCCGCGCGCCGCGAGAGCAGGTGTGGAAGGCCTTGACAACCGCTGAGGGATTTGACGGATGGTGGGGGACCCGCGGCAGCGAGATCGACCTCCGTCCCGGTGGAAAGTTCACGCTCCGCTGGCGAGACTGGGGGGCCGAAGGAGACTTCAATAAGGATCGCGAGTGCCTGGTGCTCGAGGTGCTGCCCCTCCAGCGCTTCGCCTATCGGTGGGGCGACGCTCCCGACGCCATGACCACGGTCGAGTTCGACCTCGAGGCGCGCGAAGGTGGCACGCTGCTCCGCCTCCGGGAACACGGTTTCGCCCCGACGGCCACGGGATTAGAGTCGTTCGGCGACAACTCGCTCGGCTGGGGCATGGTTTCGACCCTCCTCAAGTTCTATGTCGAGCACGGCCACAGCTACTAAAGGAAAAGGAGTCAGAGATGGCGTCATCCGTTGGAAAGAAATCGTTGCACGAGGTTCGTTTTCCCGGCGAATCAAACGAGTACCGCCAGGCGCGCGATGAGCTTCTGAAGGCCGAGATCGATCTACGCCGGAAGATCGAGGCCGTGGCCGCGCAGCGGCGGAAGCTTCCGCTCGGCGGCACGGTGCCAAGCGACTACATATTTGAGGAGTGGGACGCGGAGAAAAACGCCGCGCGTCCGGTCCGGCTCTCCGAGCTGTTCGAGGACGGCAAGGACACGCTGTTCCTCTACAGCTTCATGTTCATCCCGGGCAAGAAGGGGCTACCTCTCGAAGAGGGCTGCCCGTCTTGCACGTCGATCATCGACGCGATCGATGGCGCTGCGAAGCACTTGAAACAGCAAATCAATTTCGCTGTGGTCGCTAAAGCGCCCATCGCGCAGTTCCGCGCGCACGCGAAGACACGCGGCTGGAGCCATGCGCGCCTGCTCTCATCGACGAGCAACACCTACAACCGCGACTACCACGCCGAGTCCCCCGACGGTGAACAGAGTCCGATCGCGACGGTCTTCGCCCGCCGTAACGGGAAGATCCACCACTCCTGGAGCAGCGAGCTGATGGTGGTTCCGAGCGACCCCGGCCAGGACATGCGGCACGTCGATTTCATGTGGCCCTTGTGGTTGATCCTCGACCGCACGCCCGGGGGTAGAGGCACCGACTGGCGCCCCGAGCTCCACTATTCGTGACTACTTCCGCCGTTTGAGGACTACAGCGGCCGGCCGATCAGTTTCGATTGCCATGAGGGGAGCCGGCCTGTTGATCCGGGAGGAGCTGACATCGTGGCCCGGGGTGGAAGCCGCGCCGCACCGCTTCGGCGGCACGGAATATCGCTATGGCCGAAAGGAGATGGGCCATGTGCATGGCGACCGCCTGGCTGACCTTCCGCTGCCGCGCAAGCTTCACGATGAGGTGATTGCCGCCGGTCGGGCCCAACCTCACCACGTCTTGCCTGAAACGGGCTGGGTCAGCTGCTGGATGGCCGGCCCTGAAGACGCGGCCGGCGTGATCGAGCTCTTCAGGATGCAGTACGACCGTTACAAACGCGCGGGATCCAAAATCGTGGCCGGGGACAGCGCTGCACAATGAGTGCGTGGGGGTTGAACCGGCGCTTCAAAACTTCCCGATCGAGGACAACAACTTCGAGGGCGAAACCTACGGCACCAGCATCTCGGTCATCCTCGTCGACATCGCGCCAGGCGTCGCCGTACCTCTGCACAGGCACCCCTACGCTGAGATCTTCATCGTGCAGGAGGGCCACGCCTCCTTCACGGTCGGTTCTTCAACGCTTGACGTGGTGGCGCCACGAACGCTGATCGGGCCGGCCGGCGTGCCGCATGGGTTCGCGAATGTGGGTGACGTTCAGCTCAAGCAGGTCAACATCCACTTGAGCCCGAAATTCATCACCGAGTGGCTCTAGCTAAGACCTCTACGCCAGGACTTTGGCAGCGACGCCGAACGCGCTGTTCGCGGCCGGAATCCCACAGTAGATCGCTGTCTGCAGGAGGATCTCCTTCAACTCGTCCACGGTGACCCCGTTCCGCAGGGCTCCCCGTAGATGCAATTCGAGCTCCCCTTCCCGATGGAGTGCGACGAGCATCGCCACGGTGATGCAGCTGCGCGTGCGCCGGTCAAGGCCTGGACGTGTCCAGATCTCGCCCCAGGCGTAGCGTGTGAGGAGATCCTGGAACTCTTCGGTCAGCGGTGTCCGCGAGGCCTCCGCGCGGTCCACGTGCTCGTCGCCAAGCACGGCCCGACGCACCTCCATCCCGCGCTGCTTTTGATCAGTCATTTCAACTCCTCCGGGTTGTGGTCAGAGGGCAAAGAACACCGTCTCGGAATCGCCCTGCATGCGGATGTCAAAACGCAGCACCGCTCCGTCGGATTGCGCGATCAGCGTATGGCGACGAGCCGGATCGACGACGTTGAGGACGCGATCCCTACCGTTGGCGGCCTCTTCGTCGGGAAAGTACATGCGCGTGGCCAAGTGGCGGAGCAAGCCTCGCGCGAAGACCGTCACGTGCAGGTGAGGGGCCTCGTCACCGGGTTCGGATCCCGGCGGAGGTTTGGTGACGGTGAAGTGGAACGCGCCTTCGGCGTCCGTCCGGCAGCGGGCAAATTGCTGCCCGCCCCACAGTTCCAGCAGTCCATCCGGTACCGGTTCGCCGGCGCCGTCCAGCAGCTGACCTTCGATCCTGATCACCTCCGCGCCGCCCGCCGAGTCAGGGCCACCCTCGAATGGAAGCGCGTAACCAAAGAACGGGCCGACCGTCTGGGAGGGCGTCGGTACTTGGTCTTCGCCCAACCTAGCCCTCTCGCGGCGTGGAGTTTCGACCGCGCAGGGTGATGTCCCACCGATAACCGAGAGCCCATTGCGGTTCGGTGATGGTGAGATCGAGAGCGGCCACGAGGAGATCGCGGCCGTGCTCGTCGGGTATCGACTGGAGGATGGGATCGAGAGGTATCAGCGGGTCACCCGGAAAATACATCTGGGTCACCAGCCGGCTCGCAAGCGACGGCCCGAACAGCGAGAAATGGATGTGCGCCGGGCGCCAGGCGTTCTCGTGGTTGCGCCACGGGTAAGCGCCCGGCTTGACGGTGACGAATCGATAGCGCCCTCCGGCGTCGGTCAGGCAGCGGCCGGCGCCGGTGAAGTTGGGGTCGAGCGGCGCAGCGTGGTCGTCCACGGGATCTACGTAGCGCCCGGCGGCGTTGGCCTGCCACACCTCGACCAGCGTGTGACGCACCGGCCGCCCGTCGCTGTCGAGGACCTGGCCGCTGACGACAATTCGCTCGCCCAGCGGCTCTCGTTCGTGCTGGCGCGTCAGATCGGCGTCTTCCGAGCGCACCGGCACACGTCCGAACGCGGGGCCCGGAAGATGGTGGAACCACTCGGCCGGAAGCCTCACCAGCTCGCGGCGAGGCGCTCGCCGGACAGTCGCGCGATAGTCCGGGTGCAGGTAAGGAGGTTCAGAGTCGCCGTGTGAGACAGACACCCTTGACGGGCATTATGGCTTGACTCAAACTCCGATCGTCGGTACACGGAGCATTAGGTTTTGCGTTGGCCTGAACCCGGTTCGGGAAGGAGGAGTCAGGTGAGCAAGAGAAAGAGTTTGTCCGCCGCCATCACCAGGCGCGAGATGCTCAAAGGAACCGGGCTCGTGCTGGGCGGCCTGGCAATGCCAGGCGTGCTGGAGGCATGCCTCACCTCGTCGACGTCAACTCCGAGCGGCTCGATCAAGATCGGCTACGTCAGCCCGATCACCGGCGCGACTTCCGGTTTCGGCGAGCCCGACCCGTATGTGATCGGGCTGGCCCGGAAGGCACTCCAGGGCGGCCTTACGATCGGAGGCACCAACTACTCGGTCGAGATCGTCACGCGCGACAGCCAGTCGACACCTTCGGTCAGCGCCCAGGTCGCCAACGACCTCATCACGGGCCAGAAGGTCGACCTGATGCTGACCACCTCGACGCCGGAAACTGTCAACGGAGTTTCCGCCGCGTGTGAGGCCGCCGGGGTCCCGTGCGTGTCCACTGTCGTCCCGTGGCAGGCGTGGTACCTCGGGCTCGGCGGCAAGGTAGGCCAGAGCACGACCTTCAAATACATATTCCACTACTGCTTCGGGGTGGAGCAGTTCTTCAACGCGTATACGCACCTGTGGCCGCAGGTTCCGACCAACAAGAAAGTCGGGGTCATGTACCCAAACGATGCCGATGGCAACGCCATCCGTGGCGCGCTTGCGCCCGCGCTGCAGGCCGCCGGTTACACCATCGTCGACCCAGGGCCATACGAGGACGGAACCAACGACTACTCGGCGCAGATCCAGAGGTTCATCCGCGAGGACTGCCAGATCTTCAATACGTTTCCGATCCCGCCAGACTTTGCCACCTTCTGGCGCCAGGCGGCGCAGCAGGGATACACGAAGCATGTGAAGATCGGACAGATCGCCAAGACGGGCCTTTTCCCGTCGCAGGTCACGGCGCTCGGCTCCATCGGGAACGGCCTGGCCTCAGCTGTGTACTGGGCGCCGACGTGGCCCTACAAGTCCTCGCTCACCGGTGTCACATGCAAGCAGCTGGGCGACGGTTACGAATCGTCTTCTAGCAAGCAGTGGAACGAGCAGCTGGGAGCAAGCCTTTCCCTGTTCGACGTCGCCGCGGCGGTGCTCAAGGCCAGCGGCGACCCCAAGAACAAGGCCAAGGTCGCCGCCACGATGAAGACGCTCTCGGTCGACACGATCGTCGGCCACCTCGACTGGACGAAGCCTCCGACCTTTGCCGGTGCACCGATTCCGAACGTGCAGACCACGCCTATCATCGGCGGCCAGTGGAAGCAGGGCGCATCCAAGTGGCCGGTCGATTTCGTGATCTGCGAGAACTCGTCCGACCCCAACGTACCCGTCGCTTCGACGCTGCAGCCTTACACCGCGGGGTAAGCGTGGAGGCCGCGGTGCTTGCCGCGGTTGATGTGCGCAAGCGTTTCGGCGCGCTCGCGGTCCTGGACGGCGTGCACCTCGACCTGCGCCAGGGCGAGGCGGTCGGCATCGTCGGCCCGAACGGCGCGGGCAAGACGACGCTGCTGAACGTCCTCGCGGGATCTCTGCGCCCTGATGGCGGCAGCATCGTCTTCCGGGGGCGCGACGTCACCGCGAAGGATGCAGCCGATCGATGCACTCTAGGCATTGCCCGCACGCACCAGGTGCCACGGCCATTCGTCGGAATGACGGTCTTCGAGAACGTGCTTGTCGGCGCAACCGCGGGCGGACGCCACCGCGGCGCGGAGGCTTACGCCCTCAGCCTCGAGGTGCTTGACCAATGTGGGCTCACTCATCTCGCCAACCGCCGGGCTGAGGGACTCGGCCTGCTGCAGCGCAAGCGTCTCGAGCTTGCGAGAGCTCTGGCAGTCAAACCCGCGGTC
>CATPBO010000079.1 GCA_955652835.1 Candidatus Dormiibacterota bacterium | reverse complement strand
CTTGCCCGACACCTCATCGTCGATCACGGCCATCACCGGCTCGTGATCGACCCCGCCGCCGACAATACTGCAGCGATCCGGTGCTACTCGAAAGTTGGCTTCCGTCCCGCCGGCCTTATGCGCCGATACGAGCGCGGCATGGACGGCACCTGGCACGACGGGCTGCTCATGGACCTGCTCGCCGACGAGCTGATCAGCTAGGCCCCATCCAGAAGAGGCGGGCCTCCAGCTCTTCCTCTTCAGCCGCATCGTCGGGGTCGGGGATCTGCCCCGCCTCGGCGAGTGCTGCCCGCGTGGCCGCTACCAACTGTGCTGCCCTGTCCTTATCTCCGTCCTCGAACGCCACCACCGCGGAATCGAGCAGCAGAAACGGTTCGAGCGCGTCGTATCCGAGCGCGCGGGCCTCTTGCGCGGCGCGGGCGAAGAGCTGGCGCGCCATGTCGGCGTGGCCGTCGTGCAGCTCCACGTAAGCGAGGTTGCGATGCTCGATAACGACCATGCGCTTCTCGCCCAGCTGCACATTGACCTCGATGCTCTCTTCGTAAAGAAGCCTCGCGGCTGAGAAGTCACCGCGCATGCGGACAGCCGCCGCCTGAAGGTGAATCGGCATCCTTTCGAGCCGGCGCTCACCCGCCCTGCGAGCCAGGGTTCGAGCTTGCTCAGCCAGAACACTTGCGTGGTCCAAGTCACCTCGGCGCAGCGCGACCCGCGCCAGCATGCACAGGCCGTCGACCTGACCGCCCAGGTCGCCAGTGTCGCGGGCCTCGCTCAACAGCTCAAGCGCGAGCTCTTCAGCGCGACTGGTCGCGCCCGAGCGGAAGGCCGCGATCGCATCCTCGTAGATCCCCATCAACCGCCTCAGCCGAGATCCGCCAGCACCTCGCGCGTCTCTTCCACGCCGGTCCGCCACACGCGCATCAACTCTTCGTCGGACCGCTCCCAGTATCCGCCAAACGAACCGTCACCGAGAGCTGCCCGCACAGCCATCGGGTCCTCCGAAACACGCGGGGTCGGCGGCTTTTTCCCAGCCGGTAACACAACACCCGGGAGTCGTGTCCAGGGGAAGTTTTCCGTCCACGACGCATGGGATGCATCGGGATCGATCGCCTTCACCACTGCGAACGTCTTGGGGGCTTTCCACCAATCGTGCACGACGACTGTGTCACCTGTCAGCGCCTCCACCGGAGCGTTGCCGCCATGTCCGTTCAGCAGCAGGAACCGCTTGAAACCCTGGCCCCGCAGAGACTCCAGAAGCTCGCCGACAAACGACAGATACGTCTCCGGGCGCACGCTCGGACTGCCCGGAAATGCGGCGAAGTAGGGCGTAAGACCATACGGGAGCGCCGGCAGCACCGGCACGCCGAGCGGCTCGGCGGCCTCGAGCGCAATTCGCTCGGCGAGGATCGAGTCGGTGGCGAGCGACAGGTAAGCGTGCTGCTCGGTAGATCCGAGCGGAAGCACGATGCGGTCGTCACGCTGCAGGTAAGCCTCGAGCTGCATCCAGTTGAGGTCGGCGACCCTCACGTCATGAGGATAGGAGCCAATCGTCCTGCAGGCTCCGTCGCATAATCCCCATGGTGGCTACCGCGCTCTCACTCACGCACCTCGGTTCGCTCATGCGCGGCGTGCGCAGCGTGGACGAGGTCGGCGCTGACGAGCGAGCC
Source organism: Candidatus Dormiibacterota bacterium (assembly GCA_955652835.1). Classification (GTDB taxonomy): domain Bacteria; phylum Chloroflexota; class Dormibacteria; order Dormibacterales; family Dormibacteraceae; genus Palsa-870. Next base: position 1,016 of record CATPBO010000079.1, on the reverse strand, counting down.
GCTTCGCTCGCCAAGCGCTCGATCAAGAAGGCCTCCAAGCTCTGGGCGCTCGACCTGGCGATCAGATGCATGGACCTGACGACCCTCGAGGGATCGGACACGCCAGGCAAGGTGACCGCCCTCTGCGCGAAGGCGATCCGGCCGAAACCGGGCGATCCTACGATCCCTTCGGTAGCCGCGATCTGCGTCTACCCTGCCCGCGTCGCGGACGCGGTTGAGCACTTGCGCGGAAGCGATGTCCACGTCGCGTCCGTGGCGACCGCCTTTCCATCCGGTCAGAGCTTCACATCGATCAAGGTCGCAGAGACGGATGAGGCCGTCCGCGCCGGCGCGCACGAGATCGACATGGTCATCGACCGCGGCGCCTTCCTGGCGGGCGATTACCAGCGCGTCTACGACGAGATCGTGGCCATCAAAGAGGCATGCGGGAGTGCGCACCTGAAGGTCATCCTCGAGACAGGGGAGCTCGGCACGTACGACGCCGTGCGACGTGCGAGCATCCTGGCGATGGCGGCGGGCGCCGATTTCATCAAGACGTCCACCGGCAAGGTGCAGCCCGCAGCGACGCTGCCCGTGAGCCTGGTGATGATGGAAGGGATTCGCGATTTCGTCCGCGAGACCGGACGGCCTGTGGGCTTCAAGGCGGCCGGTGGCATACGCACGTCGAAACAGGCGATCGCCTATCTCGTCCTTCTATACGAGACGCTGGGGCCGGACTGGATGACGCCTGAGCGCTTCCGGCTCGGCGCCTCCACCCTGCTTAACGACGTGCTCATGCAGGTCGACAAGGAGCGCACCGGCGTGTACCAATCCCCCGACTACTTCACGATCGACTGATGGCGATAACGAAAAAGCAATCGACGGAGCTCGCGAAGCAGGTCTTCGAGTACGCCCCCGCGCCCGAAGCGATCGACCACGTCCGCATCCAGCCGCGCTACGGGCTGTTCATCGGCGGCCGCATGGTCGAGCCGCACAGCAAAAAGCATTTCCCGACCATCAACCCGGCGACTGAGAAG
>CATPBO010000078.1 GCA_955652835.1 Candidatus Dormiibacterota bacterium | reverse complement strand
CTCTGGTTCACGCGCAAGGGCGGGTGGCGGGCTTCAGGAGCGGCTCGCGCGTTCCTCCCCTTCGTGCACCGCATGATCGATGAGCTGGGCGACCTCGTGCCGATGTGGTGCACGATCAATGAGCCCAGCATCTACGCGGCCCAAGGGTGGCTCACGGGCGAGTTCCCGCCCGGCCACACCGGCGACTTTGTCGCGGTCTACAGGGTGGCGAGCAACATGCGGCGCGCGCACGAGCTCGCGTACCTCGCGATCAAGCGTCGCTGGCCTGACTCCGCGGTCGGTCTCTCACATCACAAGTTCCTCTTCATGCCGGCGACGCCGAGGCGTCGGGATCGCCTGGCCGCGCGGGCTGCTCAGCTGGTGATGGACAGCTGGCCTGTCAGCCCAGGCCGGCTGCGAAGGATCGTCGAAGCGACCTCCGACTACATTGGCATCGCGCATTACCACGTGCAGCACGTGGCGTTCGATCCCCGCCGGCCCCAGGACCAGTTCACCAGGCGATTCAACGTACCCGGCGCGCAGGTGAGCGACATGGGTTGGAGCGCCGACCCGGGGTGGATGCGCCCGGTTCTGAGCGAGCTGAAGGGACTCGGCAAGCCCGTGTACATCACCGAGAACGGGCTGGGCACCAAAGACGACGAGCGGCGGCAGCGCTACCTGATAGACGTCCTGTCGAGCGTGCATGGCGCCATCCACGACGGCGTGGACGTGCGCGGGTACTTTCACTGGACGAACATGGACAACTTCGAATGGGCGCGGGGCTACCAGGTGCGCTTCGGCCTGATCGACGTGGACCGCAAGAGTCTCGAGCGGACGATCAAGCCGAGCGGCCGCCTATATGCGCGAATCGCCCAGGCGAACGCCCTCCCACAGCCGGGATAGACTCAGGCCCGTGAACCGCCGGCCTCTGGTGATCGCTGGAGTGGCGATCGTCCTCGCCTCGGTGCTCATGCTGTCGCTCGTTTGGGGCCTGCAGCACGCGGCGCTGACCAACCCGCCGCTGCTCGGCAAGACAGCCCCCCGGCTGGCCATTGAAACCCCGGGAGGGCAGCAGGTCGGCGTGTGGCAGCTGCAGGGCAAGCCGGTCGTTCTGAACTTCTGGGCTTCGTGGTGTGCCCCTTGCGTACAGGAGATGGGCGTGCTGTCGAACGCGTCAAGCGCGCGTCCGGCGGTTGCGTTTGTCGGCGCCGACAACCAGGACACCACGGGAGGTTTCAACAGCTTCGAGCAGCAGCACCCGCACCCTTATCCGGCCGGGCCTATCGTGATTGGCAGCTACCAGGCTTATGGCGTCGCGGGGCTGCCTGCCACGTTCTTCATCGACGCGCAAGGCAGGGTCGTGGCGTCATTTGCCGGGCCACTCGATGCACCGACGCTCGACCACTATCTGGGGCTGATCTCGCCATGATCAGGTGGTCCATTCCGGCGCTGGTCGTCGCAGCGTGCGTCGGCTACCTCATCTACTCGGCATCTGGCGGCTCCGCCGAGTACTACCTCACCGTGAGCGAGCTGCGGTCGCATGCCGACAGCGGCAACGTCCGCGTCGCGGGCGTCGTCCAGGACGACGTGCAGAAAAGCGACGGCGGGCTCCACGTGCTGTTCACCGAGAAGGACGCGACAGCCTCGGTGCCGGTCGATTACACGGGTACGCTGCCGGACATCTTCAAGCCGGGCATCACCGTGGTCGCGGATGGGCGGTTGGGCAAGGACGGCGTGTTCCACGCGCGCACGCTGCTCGCCAAGTGCCCATCGCGATTCTCCACCGCTCCGTACACGCAATGATCCGGATAGGCGCAGTTCCACACGTTTGGCGCCAACCGTGTGCTTTCGGGCCTCGGTTTGCGCTCGTTTGGCGCCAGCAGGGCGTTTCCGGGACCTCGGGTCCGTGATCCTCGGCTACCTGGGCGCCGGCGCTCTACTTGCAGCGCTCGTCCTCGGCGGCTTTTCCGCGGTGCTTTCGTTCTGGGCGGGCTATCAGGAAAACGCGGTCATGGTCCAGGTTGGCCGCCGCGCGTTCTATGCGGCTGCCGCAATGATCGTCGCCGCCGGTGCGGTGCTCGAGTGGGCGCTGCTCAGTCACGATTTCTCACTCGCCTACGTCACCGAGCACACGGACCTCTCGACGCCAACCGCCCTGGTGGCGGCGGGGTTCTACGGTGGGCAGGAGGGCTCGCTGCTCTACTGGGCGCTCGTCCTCGGCCTTCTCGGCAGCGTATCGCTCGTCGCATCCGCGTCCCTCGGTGTGAGGCTGGCCGCCTACGCCGCGGGCCTGATGGCGGCGATCTTGAGCTTCTTCCTTGTCGTCCTGGTCATGGTCGCGAGCCCTTTCGACCTGCTATCGCTCACCCCGCCCGACGGCCTTGGGCTCAATCCGGTGCTGCGCGACGGAGGGATGCTGATCCACCCGCCGGTCGTGCTCGCAGGCTTTGCCTCGTTTGCCATCCCGTTCTGTTTTGCCTCGGCGGCCCTGCTCGCAGGCCGTCCCGATTCCGCCTGGATCGCGCACACTCGCCGGTTCGCCCTCATCGCGTGGAGCCTTCAAACCACAGGGCTCGTCCTCGGCATGTGGTGGGCGTACCACGTCCTCGGCTGGGGTGGTTACTGGGGCTGGGATCCAGTCGAAAACGTCGCCCTCATGCCGTGGCTCGCCACGACCGCGTACCTGCATTCATCGCAGGTGCAGGAAACTCGTGGCCGGCTGCGCACCTGGAACTTCGCGCTGGTCATCGTCGCCTTTCTCCTGGTCGTGTTCGGGACCTTCATCGTGCGCAGCGGGGTTGTGCCGTCGGTGCACACATTCGCAATCAGTGCGATTGGCCCCTGGTTTCTCGGTTTCCTGTTCATCTGCATCGTCTTCTCCACCGGCCTACTCGCTGTTCGGTCAAGCGGTCTTGGCGGTCAAGCGGCACCTGTGACCCCTGTCTCTCGCGAGGGAGCTTTCGTGCTTCAGAACCTGCTCCTGATCGGCGTGGTCGTCGTGGTCCTGTGGGGCACGATGCTGCCGCTGGTGTCAGGCATGCTCGGGCAACAGCGCGTCGTCGGCGCCTCCTACTACGAGCGGGCAGCCGGCCCGCTGTTCGTGGTCATGCTCGCCCTGATGGCCGCTGGCCCACTTCTGCCTTGGCGCAGGGCAGCGGGATTGCCTTCGATGCGCGCACTGCTGTGGCCTGGAGCCACAGCTCTCATCGTCCTGGTTTCACTTGTCGTCGCGGGAGTCGCTTCGATTCCTGCCCTCATTGCTCTTCCACTGGCTGCCGCGATAGCGGCTACCTGCTTCACGCAGTACGCGCGCCTCCTTCGCGGCTGGTCGCGGCTTCCGTCTGTCCTGGCGCGACGGCGACGTCGATACGGCGCGTACCTCGCCCATCTCGGGCTGGCCGTTCTCGTCTTGGGAATCGGGGCCTCGCACTTCTGGCAGCAGGAGAAAGACGTGACGCTGGCGGCGGGTCAGCAAGTCACCGTCGGCGGATACACGCTGACTTACGTCGGGTCGCAAGAGCGCCAGCTGGCCGACCATACCGAGCTCGTCGCGGCGATGCGTTTCGGCGGCGTCACGCTCGAGCCCGCCAGAGCAACGTACGCGGGACTTGGCGGGCAATCTCTGACCCACGTCGCCATCAGCACCACCCCGCTGGCTGACGTCTATGTCGTGCTGGCCGGTGCCAACTCAGATGGCTCGGCAGCCTTTCGTGTCTTCGTCAACCCGCTTGTGAGCTGGATCTGGGCGGGCGGAGCGATCATCATCGTCGGCGTGCTGCTGGGCAACATCGGAGAAAGGGCGCCGGCGCTCGCGGCCGTCAGGCGGCGCGTGCCTGCCGCGGTATCCACTTAGATGGCGCTCATCGTCGCCACGCTGCTTCTCTTCGCCGCCGGCCCGTTCGTTTTGTGGCCATTGATCAAGACACCTCCTCCGGATTCAGAACAGTGAGCATCCTGGTCGGGAATGGACTGACGCAATGGTTCGGCTCGGAGGTCGCGCTCGAGTCGGTGGACCTCGCGATCGACGCCGGCGAGCACATGGCGGTGCTGGGCGAGAACGGCGCCGGCAAGACGACGCTGCTCCGCATCCTCGCCACAGCCGCGCGGCCGACCTCCGGCCGGCTCGAGATCATGGGCCTGGACGCCCTTCGGGAACGCAGACGCCTCCGGCGACGCATCGGTTTCGTGGCTCACGCACCCGGGCTCTACCCGGCACTCTCCGCGACCGAGAACCTGGAATTCTTCTGCACCCTGCATGGAGTCAGCCGGACGCGGGTGGCGGAGGCGCTGACCATGGTCGGCCTCGGCGAGGTTGCGAGCCGCCCGGCCGGCCGTCTCTCCCGAGGCATGCAGCAGCGACTCGCGATCGGCAGAGCGATACTCCACGATCCCAAGCTCCTTGTCCTTGACGAACCTGATGCAAGCCTCGGGTCAGACGCGGCGGAGCTGCTGGCCTCCGTGATGCGCGATCGGACCGTGGTGCTCGCAACGCACGACCACCCGCTGGCGAACAAGCTCTGCCAACGGACGCTCGTCCTGCGGCACGGCCGTTCGGTGGGCACGCCGACCCGGCTGCACCTCGTGCAGTGACCAACTCGATCGCAGTCGCGCTCGCCGTTGCGCGAAAGGATCTGACCGCGGAGTGGCGCACTCGGGAGCTCGTGCCGGCGCTCGCTCAGTTCGTCGTCCTTGCCCTCATAATCGCCAACTTCGGCTTTCAGATCGACTCTCGCAACGCGCCCTCGATCGCTCCAGGCGTGTTGTGGCTGGCCATTGTGTTTGCCGGTCTGGTCGCCTTCGGGCGCGCCTTCGCCGCGGAGCGCGAACAGGCTTCGCTCGAGGCGATGCTCATGACACCGGCGTCGCCCACTGCAATCTTTGCCGGCAAGGCGCTCGCCGCGACGCTCCTGCTGATCGTCTGCGAGGCGGTGCTGATCCCGGCGTTGGCTCTGTTCTTCGGGACGCCGCTGTCGGCGGCGGTCGTCTTCGCCGTGCTGCTGGCCACGATCGGGATGGCCTCACTTGGATGTCTGTTCGCCGCGATGGTGGCTCGCGTGCGTGCTCGCGAGCTGCTGCTGCCGTTGCTCACGCTGCCCCTGTGGATTCCTTTCATCGTCGTCGGCGGTCAGGCGGTGCAGGTAGCGATGGGTGCGAGTAGCGGGAGCTACGACCAGGCGCTGGCTCTGCTCGTCGACTTCGACATACTGTTTGTGGTGCTGACATCGCTGGTTGCGCGGTTCGTGCTCGATGAATAAGTTCGCGGCAGCTGCGATTGGAGCGGTCGCGCTCATGGTCCTGGCGGCCGGCGCCATCTTTCTGTTCGCTCCCACCGACGCATTGCAGGGACCGGTGCAGCGGATCTTCTACCTGCATGTGAGCGCGGCCATCGCGGCCTATGGGTGTTTCGCGGTGGTCCTGGTCGGGGGCGCGATCTATCTGCGCAATGAGAGCATCTCTGCAGATCGGTTCGCTCGCTCGGGTGCGCTCGTCGGACTCGTCTTCACCACCGTGACGCTGGTCATGGGCATGCTGTGGGCCAAGCCGATCTGGGGAACGTTCTGGACGTGGGACGCCAGGCTGACGTCGACGCTGGTCCTCTGGATCATCTATGCGGGCTACCTGCTGGTCCGCCGGCTGGCCGAGCCAGGACGGCAGGCGGCGCGGATTGCCGCGGTCGTCGGCATCTTCGGCTTCATCGACGTTCCGGTCGTGCACTTCAGCGTCACATGGTGGCGAACCGTGCATCCGGGACCGGTCATCGTCAACGATGCGCTGCCGCCGGAGATGCTCGCGACGTTCCTCTTCACGATGGCCTGCACGCTTGTCCTGGCGGCGGTGATGATCGCCATCCGCTATCGCATCGAGGTTCTGGCCGACGGACCCGTGACGGCGGTGGCAGGGCAAGCCTCTCTCGCCGCGACGCGTGAGGCAGAGCCGGTCAGGTGATCTATCTCGTCATCGCGTACTCATTTGCCGTCCTTGTGCTTGGCGGCTACCTCGCCTTGTCGGTTCGGCGTCTACGCGAGATGGAAAAGAGGGGCCAGTCCGAGCGCTGATCGTCGGCGGCGGGCCGGCCGGTGACGCGGTCGGCGCCGGGCTTAGAGACGCAGGTTTCACAGGCGAGATTGTGCTGGTGGGTGCGGAGCCTGAGCTTCCTTACGAGCGCCCTCACCTTTCCAAGGGATACCTGCTTGGCACAGTGTCGCGCGTGCGGCTGTGGCTGCGGCCCGCCGAGCAGTATCGCGAGCTGGGCGTCGAGCTGCGAGTGGGGGAGCGAGTAGTTGACCTCGGCCTGGAGAGGCACGCCGTCGTTCTCGAGTCGAATGAAACCATCAACTGGGACCTCCTGTGTGTCGCAACCGGCTCAGCGGCGCGACGGCTGGCTGGCTTCGAGGATGCGCTGTATCTGCGGGAGCTTGCGGATGCGGACGCGCTGAGGGCGGTGTTTGAACGCCGCGAACGGCTGAACGTTGTCGGAGCGGGCTTCATCGGGTGCGAGGTGGCGGCCGTCGCATCACAGCGCGGGTGTTCTGTCAACGTCCATGAAGTGTTCGCCCAGCCGCTGTTCCGCGTCTTGGGCCCTGAGCTGGGAGCCTATCTCGCCGAGGTCCACCGCGCGCACGGTGTCGAGATGCACCTCGGAGTCACAGCGCTGCCGGCGCTCGACGCCCCGGTCGTGGTCGGCGCCGGTTCGACGCCAAGGACCGAGCTCGCGGATCGGGCCGGGCTTGCGCTTGAAGGAGGCATTCTGGTCGACGAGCGGGGACGCACATCCGCACCCGGCGTCTTCGCGGCCGGCGACGTGACCCGTTTCTGGAGTCCTCTGTACAAGGTGCGGATTCGCGTCGAGCATTTCCAGACAGCTCAGCGGCAGGGATTCGCCGTCGGGCGGGTGATGGCCGGCTCAGCTGACGTGTATGCGGAGGTGCCCTGGTTCTGGTCCGATCAGTACGACCTGAATCTCCAGTACGCCGGAGCTGGTCTTGACTGGGACGAGATCGTGGTTCGAGGGACCTTTGGGCAGCCGCCGTTCACAGTGTTCTACGCGAACGCCGGCGAGCTCGTGGCCGCCGCCGGAGTCAACGACCACCATACGGTTGCCCGCGCGCGCCGCGTGATGCAGGAACGGGCCCGCATCACGCGGGATCAGCTGGCTGATCCTCGCTTCGACCTTCGCCGAGCGCTTGCCTGAGCTTCGGTGCTAGGCCAGCCACGATCCGCTCCGTGAGCCCCCAGACGACGCTCTCCTCGTGAGCCAGGTACCGGAAGCGCCACGCATCATCCGACTCGAGCCAGGCGTTGTCGTCGAGGAGGCGGTCGAGGGGGATGGCGAGCACGCCGTCGAGCTCGCGCTCGTCGTGGACGAAGGGGAGCGCCGGGTCTTCCAGGTAGGCCACGAAGGGCACGACCGAGAAGTTCGAGACGGCGGCGTAGATCGCGTCTCCAGCCCCCAGGGGAACCAGGCTGCCCACCCGTACGCCGATCTCCTCCTCCACCTCGCGCTGCGCGGCGTCCCAGGCGGATTCCCCCGGCTGAACCCCACCGCCAGGCAGCGCGACCTGTCCCGGGTGGTCTCTGAGGTCCGCCCGCCGCCTCACGAAAGGCACCATCCAGCGGCCTCCGTGCCGGTACAGCACGAATACGACCGCAGCCTTCCGGGCGCCCTTCCTGAACTCGCCCCAACCGTCGATGGAGTGGAACAATTGTTCGAGCCGGCCGGGAAAATCGCTCAAATCGCCTCTTTGTGAACTCGGGGGAGCTGGTAAGCTAAGAAAGGTAGCTGAGCATGATCGACCAAACGAGCAGCCGAATCGAGAAGCAAGAGACCGCGCTGCGCCGGCAAAACCGGCGCCGGTACGCGTTCCAGCGCATGCTGGAGGCAACCGACCGCGTCCTCTGGCGGCTCGAGGAGATGAACCGCGACGGGGTGAAGACGGTGCCCGGGCCGGTGCGTGCCGAGCTCCGCGGGGTGGTCGAGTCGATGCCCAATCATGTGCGCGAACCGCTGCGTGACTGCGGCCAAGTCCAGGACACCCTGGACAGCCTGTTCGAGATCCAGGAGCGGCTCTTCCGGTGGCGCTACCCGGACTGGCAGGACATCGAGCCCGACGGCGACGGATCTGCCGACTTCGACTACGCCAGCTAGGCCCCGCTCGCGACGGTGAGCCACAGGTCTGTCGCGTAAGCGGTCAGAAAGCCGAACAGCAGGCCCCACGCGAACGCCGGCGGTGAGTTGAGCTTGCGGCCCAGGTTGAACAACTCGTTCAGCACGTAAAGCAGGGCGCCGGCGGCAACGGCCAGGAACGCCACCGAAAAGTAGGGGGAGCTCGCCAGATACCCGATCCACGTTCCCACAAAGGTGGGTCCGCCGCCGATGAGACCGGCCAGGGCGAGAAAGCCCCATGACGCCGGCTTGGCCTGCGTGGTCATCGGCGCTGCTATCCCAAAGCCCTCGGTGATGTTGTGCAGCGCGAAACCGGCCGCCAGCACTCCAGTGAACGCGATTGCGCCGACATGGGCGGATTCGCCGATCGCGAGCCCTTCGGAGAGGTTGTGCAGCCCGAGGCCGGTGGCGATCGCCAGCGAAAGGGCCCGCGGGCTTGGGTCTGCGGTGGCATGCCTCAGGTGGCTGAAGATGCTGCGGTTGAAGTAAACCAGCCCCAGCAGTCCGGCAGCGATCCCTCCGGCAAAGATGAGCGCAATCGCGACAAACGACCCGCGCTGGCCTTGCTCAAGGGCGGCCGTAACCGGTCCGCCCGCGTGGCTCAGGATGTCCCAGAGCAGGAAGACCAGGATCCCGGTCGCGAATGCATTGAGGAAGCCCTGGACGGCCTTCGGGAGGCCGCGTAGCCGCGCCACGGGCAGGCCGAGGAAAATGGTCGCCCCGGCGACCGCTCCTAGTAAAACAGTCGTCGCTTGGTTCATAGCAAGTGTGGGAAGTGGGAGACTACGTTAGTACGTGCAAAAGTCACGATTAGATAAGTCTAATTGCTCCACGAACTCTGAGGCTTCGCCTTGAGTTCGCGGGGGCCCCTTCAGGCCGGGTCGAGACCGCCTTCTGAGGTGGTGTCGCACTACCTCGAGGCCATTTACTACATGTGGTCGGAGGGAGAGCCGCTGCGGAGCGCGCGCCTCGCCGACTGGCTGGGTGTGAGCCGGCCAACGGTCACTGTAGCAGTGCGACGGATGACGGGCTACGGCATGGTGCGCATGAACCGCCGCAAGGAGATCGAGCTCACGCCGGTGGGTCGCCGTGCCGCTGAAGCGATCGTGAGGCGGCACCGGATCATGGAGCGCTGGCTCACGGACGGGCTCGGCCTGGACTGGGTCACCGCCGACACCGAGGCCGCACGATTGGAGCACGCGGTCTCTGAGGTTGTGGAGAAGCGCCTTTACGAGGTGCTGGGACGGCCCGCGACCTGTCCTCACGGCAACCCGATTCCCGGCCACTCGAAGCCACTGCCGAAAGAGGTGAGACTGGCCAACCTCAAGCCGGGCGCACGAGCTGTCGTTTCCCGCGTGTCAGAGGTTGCCGAGCGGGAGGCGCCGCTTCTGCTCGCCTACCTGCATGAGCGGACGCTCGTGCCCGGGCGTGAGATCGCTTTGCTCGAGGTCGATGGCGTCGGCGGCACGCTGCGCATCAAGGCCGGCGGGCGTGAGGTGACGCTCAGCCGCGACACCGCCGGCAAGCTGTGGGTGGTCCCCACTCGGACCAAGTAGCATCGGGGCATGGCGGACAAGGCGAAGACGGCCGAGATGCGCAAACGTGTCCATGCCGCGCGCGAGCGCCTCAAGAACCTTTCTAGATCGGACCGGCGCGGACCAACCGACCCCGCCACCGGGGAGAGCTGGCATCGCGGCCACGTCATGGGCCACACGGCCGAGGCTCTGAATTTCTGGACCACTCAGTTCCGCGCGGCGCGGGGTGGTGCGAGCGAGGTCGGCCGTGGAGAGGAAGGGAACCAGAAGCGCCGCGACGGTATTGATCGCGGCGAGGCCGTAGCCGAAGAAGAGCTGCAGCAAGCCCTCGACGAATCGGTCGTTGACGTGCTCAACCTGCTCGACGAGATGACGGACGAAGAGCTCGAGCGGGAGGTCTTGTTCCGCTCACGCGATGGCGATCGACCCGCACGCCTTGACGAGCTGCTCGAGATGCTGGTGATCGGCCACCTCGAGGAGCACGTCGCCCAGCTGGCCGCGCTCGACTAGGCCGGGGCTTTCGTCTCCCCCACCAGCTCCCCGCAGAATGCGCAGCGGCGCGCTTCGATCGGGATCTCGCTGAGGCACTCGGGACACTTCGTGGTCGTCGGATCGGGCGGCGGCTCCTTGTGGAACCTTTCGACCAGCGCGGTGAAAGGCATGACCACGAAGAAGTAAATGACGGTCGCGACGAGCAGGAACGAGATCACCGCGTCGATCAAGTCTCCGTACAGGAACTTGCTGTTGTTGATCGTGAAGCTCAGGGAGGCGAAGTCGGGCTTGCCGAACAATGCGGCGATGAGGGGTGTCATGAGGTCTTTGACGAAGGCGGTCACCACTGAGCCGAAAGCCACGCCGATAACCACACCGACCGCGAGGTCGACGACGTTGCCGCGCAATATGAATTCCCTAAAGCCCTTCATGCCCTTCTCCTTACTAACGCGTCGAAACCGAAAGTACGACCTTTCCAAACTGCTCCGCCGCGTCAAGGCGCGTCAGCGCGGCCTGGATTTCCTCGAGCGGATACACGCTGTCGACGACTGGCCTCAGGCCCGCGTCGATCGCCTTGAGCACCGCCTCAAACTCGCCGGCATTTCCCATCGTCGATCCGAGCAGGCCCGCATGGCGAAAGAAAAGCCTCGGAACGTTGATCTCCGCCTTCACCCCTGACGTCGAGCCGCACGTGACGATGCGCCCCCCAAGCGCCAGTGAGCGCATGGACTCCTCGAGCGTGGCGGGACCGACGTGCTCGAAGACGACATCGACTCCGTCGCCGGTCGCCTGGCGTACCGGCTTGCTGAAGTCTTTCGAATCGAATACGGCGTCAGCTCCAAGCTCGAGTGCACGCTGACGCTTCGCTTCCGATCGGCTCGTCGCCAGCACTCGCGCGCCCAGATGCTTCGCGATGCTGATGGCGGCGACGGCCACACCTGCACCGGCTCCCACGACGAGCACTGTCTCGTCGGCGTGCAGCTGGGCGCGAGTCGTGAGCATTCGCCAGGCGGTCAGAAAGGTCAGCGGAAACGCGGCGGCCTCCGCCCACGTCAGGCCGGCGGGTTTGCGAAAAATATTGCGTGCGTCGATGTGGATCAGCTCACACGCGGCGCCGTCGGAATGTTCTCCGAGGACGCCAAACCGCGCGCACTTGACGTTCTCGCCGGCACGGCACCAATCGCACTCCCAACAGCAGAGGGTGGGGAAGATAACCACCTCGTCGCCTTTGCGCCAGGCAGGATCCCCGCTGGATTGGACGACGCCTGCGCCATCGCCTGCGATCACGCGCGGCGGGGCGACGCGCTGGGCTCCATGGGCCAGCCACAGGTCCAGGTGGTTGATCGAGGCCGCCTCGATGGCCACCGCGACGGCGCCCGGCGCCGCATCGGTCTTGGGACGCTCGCGGATCCGGACGCCGGACGGTCCGGTCGGTTCCTCGTAGACGGCCGCCCGCCCCTGGCTCAAAATAGTTTCTCCTGCAGCCGGGGCAGAAGTCATTTGCGAAACTTAACCAAATGCGCGGCACTGCGCGTCGCTCCGCAACCTAAACTCGGGATCTCCGTTTCAAGGGCTATGCGGGTATTGGTTTTCGTCGTCACCTTCCTCTCCCTATTTTTGTACGGCGTGCCCGTTCAGGCCTCTCAAGCGCAGCCTCCCGGCCAGAAGGCCGAGAAGTACGTGAGGTGGTACTACCCCAGCCAGACGACCTATGGCCCCATCGAGACCGGCGCCGGCAACAGGGGCATGGCGCCGGCTCCAGGCGCCTTCCTGACGCTTCCGTTCATGGGCCCCCATGTGGTCACGTCGCTCTTCGATCACTGCTACCCGGACTACAGCACCGACGGCACGGTATGCCGTTATGACGGCACCCAGGCGTCGGTCAAAGTCGGAGGCCCGGACCCGTTATTCGACGTGGGTTATGCGCAGACGCCTGCCGGGCACGACTACCTCTACTACGACGGCCACGACGGCTACGACTACGCGCTCACGTACGAACCGGTTGCGGCGGCCGCGCCAGGCACCGTCATGCTGGCGAACTGGCTGGATCCCAACTGCCACTCGTGCCTGAGCGGGCAAACAATCGAGATCAACCACGGCAATGGCCTGCTTTCGTTCTATGGGCACCTGTCGCAGATCAACGTCGTCAAGGGACAGCGCGTCAGCCGTGGTCAGGTGATCGGGATCTCCGGAAGCACCGGGACCGCCACGGGCCCGCACCTCCACTTCGGCATCTATCACTTGAACGGCGGAGGCCCCGTGGACCCCTACGGATGGTCCGGCTCTTATCCCGACCCCTGGACGCGGGACGTCGGCGATCTATGGCTGACCGG
>CATPBO010000077.1 GCA_955652835.1 Candidatus Dormiibacterota bacterium | reverse complement strand
TTCCAGAGCAAGCCGCCGCTGGCCGGATCGAGTGCGAAAACATATCCGCCCTTACCAGCCGCTAGAACCATTGAACGCCCTGACACTACGGTCAGGACCGGCGAGATCTGAAGGTCCCAATCGTGAAAGTCGTCAGGGAATGCCTGGTAATACCATTCCACGCGACCCGTAGCCTGACTTAGCTTCACAATGCTGTCGGTGTACAGTTCGCGGCTCGGAGCTGCCTGGGCTTGCTGCTGGGACAAGTACGGATTGCCGGTGCCGGCGTAGAGAGAGCCGTCTGGCCCGATCAGAAAGGGATCCCAGGCGCCGCCTGCGGTGGCTTTGAGTTGCTGGCCTGTGTTGTCCGCCACGGTTTGAAAGCTCCATTCCGTACCCCCTGTGCCGGCGTCGAGGGCGTATATGAGACCGCCGCCCGCGGTGAGCGCGGATGCGACGAACACCTTGTTGTTGGCCACTTGAGGAGCAATATCGAATTTCGCCTTGCCGCCTGCAAAGCTGGTGTCGTACCAGACCTGGCGGCCCGTGGCCGCGTCGAGGGCGAAGCCGCCGGTCGCCGTGACGCCGTAGATGCGGCCATAGGCCAGCGTCACTCCGTTTGGGCCGTAGTCCAGCGAGCTGTACATGTGCGTCCACAGCACCTGGCCCGTGCCGATGCTCACAGCCATGACGTTCGAGGCGCCGTCCTGCAGGTAGACCACACCATTGGCGATCACCGGGTTGGCGAAATCTCGACCACTTGCCCCGGTATGGGTCAGCGGTAACGTCCACGCAACCTTGAGCCTGGCGACGTTTGTCGCCGAAATGGTCGAGTGGGCGACGCGCGTGTTGTACAGACCATTGTTTGGAGAGGGCCACTCATTGAAATAGCGGATATCCTCCTCTGGGGCGCCGGGCGGGACGGATGCGGCCAAGCTGGGTGGAACAGACGCGGCTGGGGAAGGTGACGCGCTCGGCGATGTGCCCGTTGGCGAACTGCACCCTGCAGCCAAGGCAAGCACCACCAGGACGCCGACCAGTGCCGATGGTCGCACCGAGAGTCACCCGGCCTTTCGGCGCAGCCAGGGCCTGCTCGCCGCCTTGCGCAATGCGCCGACACAAGCGGGCAGTCTCCCGGTCATCCAGCCCGTTGCCGTCCAGGCTGCCGCGCCTGAACGCGTCGGGCGCGGCTTGCGCCAGGGACTGCTCTCGGCAGACGGCCGGCGCTCGCAAGGGCGCCTCGGAGAATGAACTCGATCTGGGCATTGCTGCTGCGAAGCTCGTCCTGAGCCCACCTGGCGACTGCGTCGTGGACTGCCGGATCGAGCCTGATCAAAACGCTTCGACGCTCCGATAGACCCTTGATCGGCGATCTCATTGGTAAAGCGACCCCACGTTGACGACCGGCTGGGTCGCCTGGTCGCTGCAAAGAACGACCAGCAGGTTGGACACCATGGTCGCCTTCCGCTCGTCGTCCAGGGTCACGATGTCCTGTTCCTCGAGCCGCTCAAGCGCCATCTGGACCATGCCAACCGCCCCCTCAACGATCCGTTTCCGTGCCGCGACTACGGCGCTTGCCTGCTGGCGCCTCAGCATCGCCTGGGCGATTTCCGGCGCGTACGCCAGCCGCGTTATTCGCGACTCTATGACTTTGACTCCGGCCGGCCGGACTCGGGCGGCTATCTCAGCTGACAACTTGGCGGTGATTTCTTCGGCGTTGTCGAGCAGGGAGGGTGGCCCGTCGCCGTGGGTGTCATACGGGTAACTGGTTGCGACCAGCCGGACCGCGGTCTCGGTTTGGAAGGCAACGAACTGGACGAAGTTGTCGACGTCATACAGAGCCAGCGCGGTGTCTTCGACTTGCCAGACCACCACCGCCGCGATCTCGATCGGGTTGCCTTCTACGTCGTTGACCTTCGCCAAGGCGGTCTCATGATTGCGGATCCTGGTAGAGATCTTGATGCGTTGAGAGAGTGGATTCACCCAACGCAAGCCGCTCCCTCTAATCGTGCCGGCGTAGCTGCCGAAGAGTTGAACCACGCGGGCCTCCCCGGGAGCAACTGCAATGAGTCCACGAATCGCAGCAATTCCCAACCCGATGAGTAAAAGCGCCGCCAGGTAGAGAGGCACGACAGCAGCGCTCCTGCGGTGCTGGATCACTTCTGATAACAACCGCCCGAGAAGCCCGGTCCCGCCGACGAGGGCCACAACGCCGCCGACAAGCGTCGGCAACCCTGCGAGGCCGTCAATGCGGCGCTCCTCAAGAGGCGGAATTGGCATGTCGACGATAACGTCGCTCCTTCTCACCCCAGGCACGATGCTTCTCGTTGATGCACGGGGCGGATTAGGCCATCAGATGCTCGCAGAAGGGCAACGACTTCACTCAACCTTGGGCTCCGCTATCGCGCCCGCAAATAGAGATAGAGGGCCGCCGATAGCGCCAGCACGACGTAGCCGGCGATCGCCACCGGGTTGTTCCTTTGTGTACGGCCGATCACTATGAGCACGGCGGCCACCACCACACCGACTATCGGGACCACCTTCATAGCTCAGATGCGGTCGCGCGCAAGCGATTACCCTCCTCTGGTACAGACTGTATGATTCGCCAGTCTATCAACTTGATACCAATCTGACAGATGCTTGAGATTTCGGAGCTGTACCAACGTTTTGGCGACCGGGTTGCCGTAGACAAGCTGTCTCTCGCCGTCAACGGAGGCGAGATCGTCGGCCTGGTGGGCCGCAACGGAGCCGGCAAGACCACCACCATGCGCGCCGTCATGGGCATCTACCGACCGTTAGGTGGGTCGATCACGTGGTCCGGTCATCCGGTTGCTCTATCCGACCGGCTGCGCTTCGGCTACATGCCGGAGGAGCGCGGCCTCTACCCCCAGATGCGCGTTCTCGACCAGATCGCCTACTTCGCCCGACTGCACGGGGTCGAGCTGCCGGCCGCCAGGAGTGAGGCGCAGCGATGGCTCACCCGCCTTGGTCTCGAGGGTCGAGAGCTGGACCTGGTCGTGGCGCTTTCCCACGGCAACCAGCAGAGAGTCCAGCTTGCCGTGGCCCTCGTTTACCAACCCGAGCTCCTTGTGCTGGACGAACCCTTCGCAGGATTGGATCCGTCGGCGGTCGATTCGCTATCCGACGTGCTGCGCGCCGAGACCGCCCGGGGCACGGCCGTGCTCTTCTCCAGTCACCAGCTTGATCTCGTCGAGCGGCTCTGCGACCGGATCGTGATCCTCGAACAGGGCAAGGTGCTGGTCAGCGGGACGCTGGACGAATTGCTAGCCCGGTCGCCTCAACGGCTACGAGTCAGGGTCGCGACCTCGGCCGATTGGACTGCCAACCTGAAAGGAGTCGAGGTGATCAGCAAGGATCCGCTTGGAGTGCTGCTCGCGGTCACCCCAGGCATGGACACCCAGGCCGTACTACGTGAGGCGATGGCGGCGGGGTTGGTCGAGCAGTTTGGCCTTGAATCGGGCGGGTTGGTCGAGCTCTATCGCCAATTGGTGAGCAATTGAATCCTCTCAAGTCGATTCGGCTGATTGCAGGTCGCGAGATCTCTGAGCGACTCCGCGGACGTGCGACCTGGATCTTGACCGGGATCACCACGGTGATTGCCGTTGCACTGATCGTCGGTCCGACCTTGTTCAGTGGGGCCACCAAGCCATACGCCGTCGGCCTCGTCGGTCCCGCGGCGCAAGCCCTCGCGCCTACGCTTGTGGCCGCCGCCAAAGCCTCTGGGGTCGACATGACGACTGTGAACGTGAGCGATGATGCCACCGCCAGGTCCGAGCTGACGCCCAAGCAGCCATCGGGCCAAGGCGGAGGTCCGCTCGCGTCATTGCGTGGAGGGAGCGCAACTCTTGACGTCGCCCTGAGGTTAGACACCGGTTCGGCAACCATCGAGTTCTATCAGACCGTCTCACCAACCCTGGCTGCGGTGCTGCGTGCAGTCGTCGAGGAGGTTCATCAGCGAGATGTGCTGACCCAAGCCGGCGTGTCCCCTTCGGTCGTTGGCGCATTACAACAGCCTGAGCCGATAACCACGGCGATTCTAAAGACCGCGCCCTCCGACCTCGCAGGCCGCAGGATCGCGGCGCTGGCCGCCGGGATCCTTCTTTTCTTCACCCTCGGTATCTTCGGCAACGCGGTCGCCAGCGGAGTTGCTCAGGAGAAAACCTCACGGACTGCGGAAGTGCTGCTGGCGGCGGTCACGCCGAGAGACCTGATGACCGGCAAAGTGATCGGAATCGGTCTTGTGGGATTCGCTCAAATGGCGGTCACCATAGGCGCTGCCCTGCTAGCCAACGCTATTGTCCAGAGTTCGTTGGTGCCATCGGAAGTATGGGTTCTGCTCCCGGCCATCCTGTTGTGGTTCGTCCTCGGGTACACGTTGTTCGCATTCGGCTACGCGGCAGCCGGAGCGATGGTTGCGCGACAGGAAGAGGTGCAATCTGTCAGCGCGCCCTTCACGGTCTTTCTCGTTGGCGGCTACCTGCTGATGTACGCAACCATCGCCTCACCGGACGCTCCTTGGGTCAGGGTCGTTTCCTACATCCCTCCCCTGATGCCCGCCCTCATGCCGGCAAGACTCGCGCTGGGCCAGGTTGCGATTTGGGAGATGCCAGTGGCGATCCTGATCATGCTGGCATCCATTTACGGGATGGCCAGGCTCGCCGGTCGTATCTACGCCACCAGTCTCGTTCGCGGAGGTCCGAGGCTGAGCTGGATGAGCGCCCTTCGCCGTCGTTAGTTAGTTAGGATCGGTTCGTGCGGACCCCACGGTCCTGACCCGTGCGGCGTCAGCATTAAGCCACTGGACGGCCATGCACGACGCCGGCGGCACTGCGGGGTCCAGCCCAGCAACGATACATCCGACAAAGGCAAGGGTTCGTGACCCGGCGACGCGCGCGTCTAGTCGCACTTGGTCTCCTGACGGCAATGGTTGTGCTGATTGCCTCCTATCTCTTTCTGGTTATCGCTTCCCCATACGCGAGTAAGCCTGTGCCCCCCAGCTGCAGCACGAGCGTCTCGCACATACCAGCGACTGCCCTGTACGACATCCAAGGAGTCGGGTCAGGAGTGTTGTTGACCCAAGACTCAACTACAGCCGTCGCGATTACCGCGAACTACGGCCAGACGCCGTTCACCGTTGACGCGTATGTCGTCAGCAAGAACCGCCGGA
>CATPBO010000076.1 GCA_955652835.1 Candidatus Dormiibacterota bacterium | reverse complement strand
GGGAGCGGCGAACCGCGGCGCCGCCAGAGCAGGTAGCCAAGTCCGAGCACGATGACGATCGGGCCGATCGCGCCAAGGCCGGTGATGACGTAGTTGATCGTCGTCACGAAGTTGTGGGCTGCATCCTTCAGTGCGGAGGCGAAGCCCCAGCTGTCGACCGACGCGGCCTGGGCGGGGGCGCCCGCCTCGGTGATGCTCACCGAGACGGTGCTGTAAGTCGTGTTGTGGTCGATGTACGAAATCTGACCCTTCAGCTGCTCGATCTGCTGGGTGATCTGGCCGAGCTGGGTCTGGACGGCGATGATGTCCGCGACCGACTGCGCCCTTCCGAGCAGAGCCAGCATCGCGTTGCGCTGGGCTTCTTCGTTGGCCAGCCGCGCCTGGAGGTCGACGTACTGGGCGCTCACGTCGTTGCCGCTGATGTGCTCGTTCTGGACCTTGCCCAGCTTGCTGAGCTGGTCGATGGTCTCATCGAACTTCGCGGCCGGGACCATGAACGTGATGACGCCGCTGCGGATCTGGTCGTTGGGGTTGGCCGGGCTTGCTTGCGCATCCGTGCCGGAGATGAACCCCAGCTCGAGCTGGACCAGTGCCCGGACTGCCGCCAGCTTGGAGTCAAACGATCCGGAGCTGACATCGATCGTCAGCTGGGCCTGGCGGATCACCTGAGGGCCCTGGATCGCCGGGACCACGTCGCTGACTGGAGGATTTGTGTTGCCGGGCTGTCCGCTGATCTTGCTCGGCGTTCCTGCCGGACCGTACTGCTGCGGGGCGGTGGATCCCGACGTGTTGGACGCTGCGGTGCTGCCGGCGCCGCCGCAGGCGGCCGCCGCCACGAGGATCGCGAGGATGACGAGAACATTCTTCATTCGACGGCCTCCCACTTGAATATCCGACTGGCTGACCAAACGCTGGATCGGACTGCGGGTAACATCTGCCACCGTGCTCCAGGTCAGGAATCTCGCCATCGACGTCGCCGCGCGCCGGGTGCTTACCGACGCGAGCTTCACCGTGGCCGACGGCGACAAGGTCGGATTGGTCGGCCGGAATGGCGCCGGCAAGACGAGCCTGCTCAAGGTCCTGGCGGGTGAGGACGACCCGGCCGCCGGCCTGGTCCTGAAGCAAGGCACGCTCGGCTACGTGCCGCAGAACCCGCGCCCGCGAGCCGAAGCCTCGAAAACTGCGCTTGCACACATCCTGTCGGGGCGCGGCCTCGATCGTGCCGCGGTGCGCCTTGCGGAGATGCACGCCGAGCTCGAGCACGATCACTCGCCGGCCACCGTCGAGCGTTTCTCCGAAGCGGAGGAGCGCTACCGGCTCGATGGAGGCTATTCGTCCGAATCAGACGCCAGGCGAATTGTCACAGGCCTTGGGCTGCGAGCCCATCGGGTCGACCTACCGGTTGGCGTGCTGTCGGGTGGTGAGGGGCGCCGAGTCGAGCTCGCACGCATTCTCTTCGCGGAAGCCGATCTACTTCTGCTCGACGAGCCGACCAACCACCTCGACAGCGACGCCAAGACCTGGCTGATGGAGTTCCTGCGCGACTACCGAGGCTCGGTGATCGTCGTGAGCCACGACCTCGTGCTCCTTGACGCTTCGATAACTCGAGTGCTTCACCTGGACGCCGGACGGATGCGCGAGTACCGCGGCACGTACTCGCAGTACCAGAAGGCGAGGGTGCTCGAGGAGAGGCGGTTGACCTCGCTGGCGCAGAGGCAGGAGTCGGAGATCAAGCGGTTGAGCGTGCTCGCGGAGGTCATGCGGCGCCAGACGGAGAAGCGCGCGCGGACCGCGAAATCGATCTTCAAGCGCGTCGACCGGATGAAGGCGGTGCAGGTCTCCGCGCCCAAGCGCGAGAAAAAGGTGAAGGTCACGTTTCCGGAACCGCCGCACAGCGGCCGCGTCGTGTTGACGGCGTCCGGCCTGAGCAAGGGTTACGGCGGACCGCTCGTTTTTCGCGACGTGACGTTCGAGGTTGAGCGCGGGCAACGGATCGTGATCATGGGCCTCAACGGCGCCGGCAAAACGAGCCTTTTGCGCATCCTCGCGGGCCAGACCGAGCCAAACTCCGGAACCTTTCACCTTGGCCATGGCGTCTCGCTCGGCTACTACGCTCAGGAGCACGAGGGCATCCGCAAAGGTATGCCCGTGCTGGCGCACATGCGGGAGCAGTCGGATGCCGACGAACGCATGCTGAGGGCCCTGCTTGGCTCGTTCAACCTCACTGGGGACATTGCGCGGCAGGACGCCGGGACGCTCTCGGGCGGCGAGAAGACGAAGCTGGCGCTGGCTCAGCTCGTCGCGGGCAAGCACAACCTGCTGCTGCTCGACGAGCCGACCAACAACCTGGACCCCCCGTCGCGGACCGGAGTTGCTCGCGCGCTGGCCGAATGGCCGGGCACGATGGTGATCGTCAGCCACGACCCCGAGTTCGTGGAGGCGCTCAAGCCGCAGCGCGTGCTGTTCATGCCCGAAGGGCGCGTCGACTATTGGGAAGAGGACCTGCTGGACGTCGTGTCACTCGCGTAAAGGGCGGGAGAATAGACCGGGAAGAAGGAGTTGGGGTCGGGCTTGGGTGGTTGTTTGGACGCTGGGCTGGGGGGCGTTGTAAAGTCGGGGTTGACATACGAACGGCTGTTTGGTAGCATTGCAGCATGTTGGGGGAAGGGGGGACACCTCTTTCAGAGTTCCAGGCAGCCGCTCGCAAATTCCTCGCTCGAGATGAGCGCGAGGTCGATCTCAGCGAGTACCGCGCAATCATCGATTCACTCGATGGCGACTTCTCGTCCGTGGCTCGCGACAAGCAGAAGGCTGGAGCTCATCTCGTCGGCGGGAGCATCACCGCCGCTTCCTGGATCGCCCGGACTTGCGCCATGTCGGTCAACTCAGCCGCTGACCGGCTCTGTGTCGGAGAACAGTTGGAGTCGCTGCCCACGGTGGCGGCAGCTCTCGCTTCAGGCGAGATCGGCTATCAGTCCGTCTCAGTCCTCTGTCACTTGCGCGACCAGTTGGGTGAGAAGCGAGACCTCTTCGACGAAGACGAGATGCTGGGCTATGCCCGCGAGTATTCGGTGTTCCACTTGCGCCAGCTCTGCAACGTGGCCCGGCATGTCGCCGACCCCGATGGCTTCTTTAATGAGGCTGAGGAGAACTTCACCCGGCGCCGGCTCCACATCAGCCAGATGCCAGACGGCATGTATCGGGT
>CATPBO010000075.1 GCA_955652835.1 Candidatus Dormiibacterota bacterium | reverse complement strand
GGACTGGCGGCCTACCTGTATACCGACCTGCTTTTCGCACCTCTTACGGTGCTTGGATTCGGGGCCGCTTGCCTCGTTATTCTGCTGGGCCTACTTGAGATCGCCGCCGTGACGTTCCTGGGCAGCACGTTGGTGCGGTCCTCAATCCCCGCCGCCGGCATTGGAATAGTCGCTCTCGTCGTCGCAGGCGTCGTCTCGTCGCTGCCGAACATCGGTCATTTCACTCCGTTCGGCCTGAATGAGCTGGCAAGCGACCTCGCCCTGCAGCAAACGGCGACGGGGTGGGACTGGCCGCTCATCGTTAACGCCAGTTTTGTGGTGGTCGCGCTAACTGCCAGCTGGCTCGTCTTCCGACGTCAGGAGATATGAGGCCTTTACTCCCTTCCTAAAGCCTCGACACCCCGACATCCAAATGTGACCGTGTCAGCGCGCCACCCTGCTGGTTGTGGCCGCTTCCGCTAAACCGGCCTTGCGGCGGAGCCGCGTCGAGATCCAGGTCTCGACCACGACGAGCGTGACCGATGCGATCGCGGTCACCGTGAGCATGATCGTCCACATCTTGATACCGCGCCAGCCAAAGCCGAATACGGGAATGTTGTGCCCGATGCCGCTCAAGAATATGAACGCCGCCAGACCGGTCGCGACGGCAGCTCGCGCGGACCGTCCGAGGAGTGCTCCCAACATGGCTGCAATCAGGGGAGTGGTCAATAGGAGGAGCCCAGCGATCCCCGCCACCACCAGCACGACGATGGACGGGTTCGAACCGCCTGCACTCGGTGGTGGAAGTAGAAGCAGGAGCAGCCCAGGCGCCAGGACGAAGGTTGCAGAGGCGAAGACCACGGCGACCCTTCCGGCAGGGCGCGCGGGCAGACGAATGCGATGGACGTCGTAGGTCCAACCGACAGCGATACCTCCAAGGCCTCCCCATGCCAGACCGAAGGGCACGATGTCCCAGATGGGAACAATCCAGAGGGCATGTATGACCACGAACGCAGCGAATCCAACAGCTCCGGCAGCCGCGCCAGACACAAGCGCAGCCCCCAGCTCGGGGCGGATGTTGGTCCGGCTAGGTTGCCTCATCCCCGGTTGGAGAACAAGGCGCGGTTGGAAAACGCCAGTGCCACCACGATCAGTCGCCATGCAAGAACGTATTGCTGAACGAGGAGTCAAACATCGGGGCCGAGCCGCCAATGCGATAAGGGTTAGCTCTTAGCTCTGGCGGGTCAGGACGACCGCAGATAGTTCAGAACAGCGAGGACTCGACGGTGCTCGCTGCCTCCAGGCTCGAGGCCAAGCTTGGAGTAGATGGTGCCGATGTGAGCTTCGAGCGTCTTTGGGCTTATCCCCAGCGCCTTCGCGATCGCCTCATTCGAGCGACCCTCAGCCATCTGGGCCAGAACTGATCTCTCGCGATCAGTAAGCTCGTCAACCAGGTCACGCGAACGCTTTCGGCGAAGCAGCTGCGACACGACTGTCGGGTCGACAGCCGAGCCACCTGTGCCAACCCGCCGTACTGCGTCGATAAAGTCGTCCAGGTCTGATACCCGGTCCTTGAGCAGATAGCCCACGTGTTCGGGACTCTCGCTGAGGAGTTCGAGAGCATGATGGCTCTCAACATGGTGGGAGAGCAGGAGAACGCCAATATTCGGATAGTGCTGTCGAATCCGCTTGGCGGCGAGCAGTCCCTCGTCGGTCTGAGTCGGTGGCATCCGGATATCCAAGATCACCAACGACACGCTCTCAAGAGCCAACAGGCGATCGAGGTCGTCGACGTTGCCGGCCTGGCCGGCGACCACGAAATCGGCTCCTTCCAGGACGCGGGCCAGGCCCTCTCGGAAGAGAACCGAGTCGTCGGCGATGATCACCCGCAAGGGACTTCAGCATGCAAAGTCGTGCCATTTAAGTGGCTGCTCAGCACATTGAGTCGTCCACCAACGGCCGCTATGCGGTCAGCGAGACCAACCAATCCGGTGCCTTGGGACAGGTCCGCTCCGCCGATACCATCGTCAGAGATATCGACGCTCGCCCACCCAGAGCTACGACAAAGGTTGACGCAGATGCGCTGCCCTTTCGAATGCTTGACTGCATTGGTGATTGCCTCGGCAGCGACGAAGTAGAGGGCCGTCTCCATTTTCGGTTCGATCCGGTCAAGTTCGCCGGTCACCTCGATCGGGATCGGGCACCGATCGGCGAGCGAACGGATGGCCGGCATCAAGCCGGCCTCCACCAGGATGGTTGGGTGGATGCCGCGAGCCAGACTCCGGAGCTCGTCCAAGGCCTGTCGCAGCGACTCAATACTGCCCTCGAGCAAGCGCGCGGTTTTTGAATCGGAGCTTCGGATGGCTTCCGCTTTGGCCAACTGCAGCGAGAGGAGCAGGGTAACCAGCTGCTGTTGGGCCCCATCATGCAGATCTCGCTCCACGCGGCGACGCTCGCTGTCGGCGGCTTCGACAAGACGCATCCGCGACTGCTGCACCTCGTCAAGCTGTGCTCGGAGCTGAACCTGAAGCCTAGCGTTCTCCAAGGCGAGGCGCACGGCGGCCGCGGCTGTGTCGACAAGCCTGGCTTCGTTACGCAATGAGGAGTCATACAGAAGCGCGGCCACGGGGCCGCCCGGATCTCCTAACACCGTGGCCGCCCGAGACGAATTTGGGGCGGGAAGACTCTGAGTCTCACCATTCAGGTCCGCGTAGCGTGCGAGGGTGGGGAGCCAGTACAGCACCTCGAGTGACGGGTCGTGGAGTGTCTTGGCGAGTGCCGGTTGCAGTTGCTCAGGGAGCATCCCGTCCGATAGCTTGACCACCAGGTCCCCGACCGACGACATCTCGTGTTCGCTTCTAAGCAACGCCACCACGAACCCCACGGGCAAGGCGACGAGGAGTAAAGGCGTGACCAGAACAAGACGCGGCCAGACCCCCCAGATCACCATCGGCCCAGCGGTCTCAAGAGGGCCCAGCCATGCCAGCACAATCGGGATCAGAGACCAGATCACAGGTGACATCGAACGCCGCCTTGCGGGTGATGCACGCATCCAGCGATGGATAACCAGTCCTAAGCCCAGCACCCAACAACCGAGGTAGTAAACGAAGGTTGCTACCAATGTGATACCGACGGCTGCGAATCTGTCGCTGGCAGGTCCCAGATAAGCGTCGATCGATTGGTTCGGGACGAGGGCCAGAACTCCCAGGGCCAGCCCACTCACTGGCACTACCACGTACAGGGACAGAACCATCTGGCGGTCGAGCCGCGAAACGAATCGGCCTTCTGGAAAGACAAGTAGGAGGTGAAATAGTGCTACCGCCCACAACAAGCCAAACACCAATTGAAAAAACGTCCACGCGTCGCCGAGAAAGTTCTGTTGTTCACCGAGCGGAGAAGACGTAGGCACTGGGCCGGTCCCGAGCAGTAGGCCGAGCCCGATGCCGACCATGAGCGTCCCCACGCGGTTCCAATGCCTTTGGGACCAGGCTATGAGACCGGCGAGGGCGAAAGCATAGCCAGGGATGAGGTCGTCGAGGACGCGGATTGGCGGGCGATCGATCGTGGGCAGCCAAAAGTGCTCGAGCTCGACGAGGCTCGCAAGAGCGAGCACGAGCAGCACGATGGCCTGGAGGACGCGGCGCCGTATGGTGGTCATTCGCTTAGCATTGCCGCCAGGCTGGCGGCAGACAGCTCCGCTTTAGAAATGAACCCCAGCGCGCCGCACTGGCGAACCCGGGGACCGTAATCGGATGCATCCCGCGTCGAGACCAGGACAACCGCGGGTGCTGCGGGCAACAAGCTCAGAGAGCTGGCGACGGTGAGCCCGTCGAAATCCGGCAGTTGGATATCGAGTAGAACGATGTCGGGCCTCAGTCTTCTTTCCTCTAGAAGCGCCTGCGCGCCAGACGAAGCCTCGCCGACGACATCAAGCCCGACAGCTTCGACAAGACGACGCGCCAGCTCGCGGAAGTTCTGATGGTCGTCCACGATCAGCACCCGCTTGGGCACCCGTGAATCATCTCATCGGGCAATGAGGCCCGGGGAGGGGGCTACCCCCTAGAGACGAGGCGGCCCTGCCCCGATGTTGAAACAGCGCCCCGGCGTCCACGCTGGGGCCGTGATACCAGCCGCCGTGAATTTCATCATCGGAGGAGAAGCGTCATGCCGAATGTGAAGGGTTTTAACAAGCGCGGCCGTTGGCTCGTTCTGCTTGGAATCGCTTCGCTGGTTGCGCTGTTACCGAGCCCGGCGAGCGCCGCGACGACGGTTACTCTGGTCGCGTCCGGATTCGACAGTCCGCGCGGGATAGCGAATGTCGACGGCAAGTGGGTTGTGTCGGAGGCAGGTCACCCGAGCGGGACGTGCATTGCGCCGCCAGGCGCTCCGCCTGGAGTCAAGTTGTGCGTCGGCAGCTCTTCACGAATCTCTTGGGTCAACACGGCAACCGGTGGACCCACTCCGCTGGCGACCGGATTCCTCTCGTTTTCCGCCGCGGAAGAAACCCTCGGCCTGAGCGGGCTGTCCGTCCGTGGCGGGCAGATCTACGCCCAGATAAGCGTCACCTCGCGTGAAGTCCTGCAATTTGTGCCTGGGAGCGCCATCGGATCACAGGCCGGCAAGCTCATCAAGGTAAACCCGGGTGATGGCAGCTGGACTACGGTGGCTTCGGTGGGTGACTTTGACTTCGACTACACCGTCGCCAACTTCACCCCGCCTGACCCGAGCTGCTTTCCGACGAACTGCCAGGGAAGGCAGGAGTCAGACGCCAACCCGAACGACGTACTGGCCACGAGCCATGGGTATTACGTCGCCGACGCAGGCGCCAACACCCTGACCAAGGTCGGCACGAACGGCAATATCGAAGTCCTGGCGCATTTCCCGTGGCGCCAATCGAGCCCAGGTCTTTTCCCCTCGGATGAAGTGCCCACCTGCGTGACCGGTGGGAATGACGGTTTGTGGATGGGGACTCTTTCGGGACACCTGTACCGTTTCCAGGAAGGAAAGGTCACGCAGGTGACGCCGAAGGACAGTTCGGGCAAAGCGCTTTTGAGTCACGTGACGGGATGTACGTCGCGCGGCGACAACACGCTGATCCTCGTGAACATGTTCGGGCAGGGCCAACGCAACGACGCCACGTTCGTAAATGGAAGCGTCGTGCGATACAACACCGAGACGGGCAAGGGTTCGGTTCTAGCCGACGCTTTCCACAACCCGCTTCTTTTCCTGCCCTACATGGCCAAGTTCGGACGCGACGGCAACCTTTACGTGACCTCGGGAGCGATCTGCGGAATTGACGGCGCCAACCCGTTCCAGGGGGCGCCATTCAACCCGTGCACGATCGGCAATATCAAGGGCGGTCGCGTCGTCAAGCTCAACCTCGCGCACGGAGACGACTAGCGACCGAAGAAATCGAGCCGGCACGCCGCCGCGAACAACTGGAGGCTGACATGGAAGTTGATGCTCGCGTTATTCGCAGAGGAGCCTGGACGTTGCCAGCAGCAGGACTGCTGCTAGGCGCTCCCTGGATCAAGCCGTACTTCGCTGGATCAGTGGGCCTGTCGGGAATGGCGGGGCCCCAGGCCGATCCGAACATTATCGATAACAAAACGTGGGCGAGCATCGCCACGTCAGATGGCTACGCGCTGTTCAGCGCCACGCAAGCGCTCGGGCTGCTGTCTCTCCTGTTCGGGATGTTCGTGCTCTATGGGTTCCTTGTCGGGGGTCGATCGCCGCACTTGGCGTTGCGCGCACTGATCCTCGGTGTTGCCGGCATCGTGCCGGCGCTGATGATGCTGGGCGTCCTGGCCTTCGCCGAACCGGTTCTTGCAAGCCTCTACCAGAAGGGCGTCGACGTCTGCTCGACGGCGGCGTTTTCGGATCTGCTTCCGACCGCTCTATGCCGCTGGTGGTGGGGCTCGCTTCCGTCGGCAGTACTGGCAATTGCGTTATACCTCCTCGAGTTTTTGATCATGGTCATCCTGGGCGATGCGATCTGGCGCTCGGGTCGCGTGCCCAGGTGGGTCGCGCTCGCGTTCCCCTTCGCCTACTTTGGCTGCATCGCCATCACTCCCGTCATGACCTTGATCGGCGGGTTCCTGATGGTAGTCGCCGGTGGCCGGATTGCCCTCGAGCTCAACCGTGAGGCCGCGGATCGAACGAGTTCACACGATGCGCTCCCCGCGGCACTACGCACATGACTGGCTCGGGCCCGCGATGCGACCTGAACCACCAACCTGCGGCTGGCAAACCGCCGCTCACAACGGGACGATGAGTTGACAATTGATGCTCGTTCGCCCAGCAAACTGCCGGGCGCGCCTTTCCTGGCCGGGGCGGGGATGGTCATGGTTAGCGCGTTCCTGCCGTGGCGCCAAGCGACGACGCCGATTATCAGTGGGCCCGGCGGCCAGTTCCTCGCGGGAGCCGAGTGTCCTATAAACGCGCCCTCCCGGCGTCCAGCCCCGATTCCCGTCCCCACAAGAGGCCGAGGGGAATTGATCAGAGGCGTTCGATCGTTGCGAGCCAGGCCTGGGCGCCGTTGTCGTCGATCGTGACGGCGAACACCGCGGGGTCTATCGACCTGATCGACCAACCGTCCACGAAGGCAGCGCGCAGCTCGGCCTGCGACACCCGGCGCGGGCCCCAGTCCCCGGGCTGGCGGTCGCTGAAACACATGAGGTAGTACATCCCCCCGGGCCGAAGGGCCGACCTCAGGCTGTTGACATAAACCGGGCGCTCCTCGTCGTCGAAGACATGGAATACGCCACTGTCGGTGATGACGTCGAACTGCCGCCTCAACCGGTCGAGGTGGAGCACATCCCCGAGCTCGAACATCGCGCTGATGCCCCGCTGCTGCGCCTTGGCCCGCGCGCGCTCGATGGCCAGCTCCGCCACGTCCACTCCCATTGCCTCCGCACCGTGGCTCGCCGCCAGCATCACGTGCTCGCCGGTTCCGCAGCCGACGTCCAGCATGTGTCCGTGGAACTTGCCAGCATCGGCCAGCCTCACGAAGTCGGGCTGCGGCCGGCCGATGTCCCAGGGCGGCGATCCCTCGTAGACGCTGTTCCAGGAGGGGTGTTGAGCCATGGCCTTAGCTTAGTGTCGGAAGGGCTGGTCCCCGTGGACGCGCGTACCCTTAAGTCGGCGCCCATCGCGAACGCGCGCTCGGGGTCGCGGAACGTCTGCAGTCATTGGGCATGCCGTCGTATCGCCTGAGCCGGAATCCGATGTACGCCGGTGAGGCTGTGGTCCTGGCTCGGCTGGGCACTCTTCTACGGCCGTGCCGCCGTCTGGGCGGGCTGGTGATCGTCTGCGCCGCTGGGACACCGATTGTGCGATGGGAAGAGAGGCGGCACCTGGAACGCTTCGGCGACGAATACCAGACTTACCTGGCGGCATCGCCGCGCTGGGTGGGCCGGACGGGAACATGAGGCGCGATGCATGAGTGAGGAGAACACTCTGGTCCTGGCGGCCCTATTGAATTTGGAGCCCACGGGCGGACTCGAACCGCCGGCCTTCTCCTTACCAAGGAAATGCTCTGTCGTCCTAGATGCGAGGTATCGAGAACCCACCACTACTCAACCTCGTCGTCGAACGGAAGCAGATTGGCGGTCACATTGGCAGTCAGCCGACACCGCCAGTATCACATTAGCTGCCTCTGGCGGGCAGATCTGTATTCGATTCTGGTGGGCCCGGTTGGGGTCGAACCAACGACCAGCCGATTATGAGTCGGCCGCTCTGACCAGCTGAGCTACGGGCCCTCCGGGCTGAGTCTATCCGGGGTCAGATCGAGTCGTCCGGCCGGGCGCGTCGTTCATGTTTTGACGCTGCGCCGGCCTGGGTAACGGAATGCCAAGGCTACAAAAGGGGGTACTTTGGAAGCATGTTGATGGCATTGGGACTCTTGATTCTTCGTCTGGTCGTCGGCCTGACCATGGCCGCTCACGGCGCCCAGAAGCTTTTCGGTTTGTGGGGCGGTCCCGGAATGACCGGCTGGACCCAGTCGGTACGGAGACTACGCATCCGGCCGGCTCTACCCTGGGCCTGGATTGCGGCCCTGTCCGAATTCGGTGGCGGTCTCATGCTTGCCCTGGGTTTGCTTTCACCTCTTGGCAGCCTGGCGATCACCGGCGCCATGCTGGTGGCCATCGCCACGGTTCATCTCCCCAAGGGTTTCTGGGTCACGAAAGGCGGATTCGAGTTCAACGTCACCCTCATCGCGGCCGCAGCGGCGCTCGCGCTCAGCGGCCCGGGCGCCTACTCGCTGGACAGCGCCCTTGGCATTCACCTGCCCGAGCCGGCCACGCTGATCGTCGGGACCATCGCGCTCATCGCCGGGGTGACCGCGACGCTCCTGTCGCGAAGCCAACCCGAGCCGGCAACCAAACCGCAAACGACCTGAGGCGCCTCTAAGCAGGCGACGGTCTAGCCGCGCCGGGCCGCAGGATGGAACTCACCGCCGAACGGACCCAGACCGTCGACGCTGACAGAGGCGGCACGTGCGCGCGGACCAGCGCGATCAGAACCTCGGGCAGGGTCGACGCGCTCGGAACCGCCAGGTAGCGATCCTCCCAGCACGGGTTGAACTTGGCCTTGAAGTGATGCAGGGTGCGGCTGCGCTCGAATCGATCCAGGCCCCAGAACATTGCTCGCAGCGCGCGATTCGTCGCTCCCGTCGCATCTCCTGCAGGGATCACGCGCGGCGCCACGCCGAGACTCACCTCATTGATGCCTTGACCGGCTGCCTCTTCGATCGAACTAACGATCAGTGCCTCCATCGCCCCGTAGGGGCTGTCCGGCCGCCGGCGCATGAGGTCGAGCGTCCAGCCCCTGCGCGCCGGCACCGGCAGCCAGCTGACGAAAGCCTCGAGCCGCCCGCTTGACGACAAGGCAAGCCCGACCGTGATGTCGGGGTCGGTGAGCGTCGACAGGGTGCCAAGGCTGTAGCTGAGCTCCGGGCCACGCCGGCTTTGCAGCCACGTCCCAGACACGACGTGCAGCGGCTGCGAGTAGGAAGCGAGCGCCTCCGGGCCTGGCATGAATGAAAATCGCACGCCCTCCTTCTCGCACCGCTTCACCGCGTAGCGCAGGTCATGTCGCTCCTTTCCCAGCAGCCCAAAAGTTTGCGTCTGGATCAATGCTTCAGAGCCGATCGGGACCAGCGTGAAAGCCAGCTCTCGATAGTCTTGGTCGGAGTCCACCTGGTAGAAGGCTGGAATCCAATCCTGCCGCTCGCAGTAGGCGACGAAGGCTTCCAACCCTCGCTTGACGGTGCCCGGCGGGCCGATGGGGTCCCCCAACGCAAGGGCGGTGCGACTCCGCAGCGAGAACGCGACGCATCCGTCATCGGCAAACCAGTGATAGCTCGCGTCGCCATGCACGGCCAGGTGCGATATGTGGTTGCGGCCCCACTCCTTCAAGAGCTCGTGCACCCGCTCTCGATCGGCGGCGACCGCACGCGGGGCAAGCACTGGCCGCAGCAGCTGGATCAACCCGAACAGAACCAGGGCATAGCTCACAACTGGAAGCGTGCCGAGGAACCAACCGGCTCTGTCGGTCACGGCTCGATAGCGCGTCGGGTTTCCTAGCAAGGCCTCGGTCAGTGACTCGAGCCCTTGTACCGGGCCACCCTCGGGGGTGAGCTGGTTGCCCAACACCTCGATTCCGAAGATCGCATAGACGACCGCCAGCGCCACACCGCCCGCCAACACGGCAAGCCCCCATCGCACCCCCGACGGATCGGAGTCGGCTTCAAAGTGATGGCGGAACCACCACAGGCCGAACAGGATCCACGCCGAAAGAGACGCTGTCTCGAAGTCGAGGTCCTTGATCAGGTCGAAGGCGATGTTCGCGGCGAGCACCAACAGCGTCAGCCGAAGCGCAACTCGCTTTCCGCGCGCGATGCCACCCGCGAGCAAAAGGAGGGCAAGCCCGGCCAGAACTGCACCGGTGCGGCCTCCCAACGTGACGCTCGCCGGCACCACGCTGTTGAGGACCGCGCTTCGCGTCTGGTGCTGAATCAGCAGCGCTCCCACGACGTCGAGGATTGCGCTGACGATCAGCAGGCCGGCGAAAAACCACCGTACCTTCCGGCGCTCCGCGCGCAACTCATAGCTCACCAATTCAACGGTACTCGCCAACCCTGACCAGACGATCAAACGGGAGCTATGACTTCGACCTCGTTCCCGTCGGGATCGTCCACGTAGAACGTCCGCACGCCTTTGAGCACAGGGTGGATCCCTGAGCGCACCTCGATTCCGGCAGCGGTGAACTGGCGCTGCAGGTCGTCGTACGCAGCACCTTCAACGCGAAACGCCAGGTGGTGAAGAACCCGCTTTGGCTTCTCGCGCGGAAAATCGACCGATCGGTCCGGATGCGGCACCAGAACGATCATCTCCGGCACCCCCGCACCGCCCTCGCCCGCGCGAAGGAACTTGTTCGGGAAGTCCGGCGGCGAGATGACCTCCAGCCCGAACAGGTCGCGATAGAAGCGCAGCGCCGCGTCCATGTCCCGCACCCACAGCACGATCTCCGCCAGACCCGCCACCCGGGTCATGCCGCGATCGCCGGCATCACAGCCGCCAGGTTGAGGTCGTTGGCCCGAGTCGGCACGGAGCAACCCGGCGCGAGAAGCAAGCCTCGGCCGCCGGTCTCCGCAACCGCTCGACGCGCCTCGCTCTCGACCTCCGCCGGCGGTCCGTAGAGCAAGCTGGCGCGCTGTCCCAGCCCGCCCATGACTGCCTTGCCGCTCAGCTCCCTTCCTTCCGCCAGCGAAGGGTTGCCCTGGTTGTGGATCGACCAGCTGACCGCTTGCGCCGGCAGGTCGCGTGCCAGGCCGAAGTTCAGGTTGGAACCGCACAGATGAACGGCGTTGAACCAAGCCTCGGCCGGCAGCTGATTCAGCACGCCCACGTCGTATGGCAGCACGGTTTCGCGATACGCGCTCTCCGTCATCGCGTCCTTGCTTGTGTAGCCTGAGATCGCGTAGAAGATTCCGGCGGCGCCCGCTTCGACCGAGCGCCGGCTGAAGCCGACCAGTGCCTCGGCGATCCTGTCCAGCGCCGGACGCACGAGCTCCGGATGCTGGCGCAGCTCGCGCCTGACGCGTGCTGAAGACTTTCCTACCAGGTAGCCGCCCACCGTGATCGGGCTGAACACGGTCTGGATCACGGGCACCCCGTCGCCGAGCTCGCGCACCACCATGCCGATCGACTCCACCTGGTCGTCGAGCGCCTTGCGGTTGACAAGCTCCACCTTGTTCCACGACTCGAGATCTGGGACCGCTGCGGTGACCAGCACCGGTCCTTTGAGGCGATGGCCGGCCGGTTTGTACACCGACCCGAACGCCTCGGCAAAGCTGCTGGCGCGCGGTTGGAACTTCACGAAGTCCCAACCAAACTGCCGCGCTCGCTCGACGGTGATGGAGGCCAGAGCCTCCGGCGACCATTCCTCCCGATAGGTGTGTCCCCACGCGCCCACCGGTGGCCGGTCGGCGACGCCCATTGCGATCGCAGCTTCCACACGTCCTCGGCTGTTCATCGTTTCGAGTTTAAGCTGGACTCGGTGGAGACCATTGGAGCCGTTGCAAAGCGACTGCGGGGCGCGGCCGAAGCCAAGCCGATGCGACTGCCGGTGAACCGGCGAGTCGACGAGTCCCACCACGCCGTCATGCCCGACGGCCTTTCCGTCTGGTACACGATCCAGGTCTCGCCGCACAGCCGCATCCAGGAAGCGATCTTCGAGCGGGCAGATCGCATGCCCACCGATGAGGAGTGCCGGCCTTGGCTCGACCTCCTCATCGTCGGTGCGGAGGCGGTCGAGGCTCCTGGCTTGCCCGGCTCGATGACGCGGAGGTTTGAAGCCTTCGAACGCAGCCCCGAGCTCGAGGCGCCGTTGGCCTGATGCTGCCTGCCTCAGTCATCGAGGAGCTCCGGCGGATCGTCGGTCGCGAATCCGTCATCGACTCCGCCAACGACCTCCACATCTTCGAGCGAGACGCCTCGATCGAAGGAGCTCTCCCCGACGCAGTAGTCCTCGCAGCGACGACCGCCCAGGTCTCCGCCGTGATCAAGGTGGCGGCGAAACACCACATTCCGGTGGTGCCACGCGGCGCTGGCACGGGACTGTCGGGTGGTGCAGTGACGATTCGAGGCGGTATTGCGCTGCAGGTGACGCGCATGCGGCGCATCATCGAGATCGACACAGTCGCGCAGACCGCGCTGGTCGAGCCGGGCGTCGTCAACCAGGAGCTGTCGCTGGCGGCGGCATCGCACGGTCTCTTCTATGCACCAGACCCCTCGAGCCAGAAGGCCTGCACCATCGGCGGCAACGCCGCCGAAAATTCGGGCGGCCCTCACTGCCTCTACTACGGAGTGACCACCAACCACGTGCTCGGTATGGAGGTCGTGCTGGCGGACGGCAGCGTCCACTGGGTGAGCGGCGATTCACCCGACCGGATCGGCCTCGACCTCTGCGGTGTGCTGGTCGGCTCGGAAGGCACGCTGTGCGCGATTACAAAGATCAAGGTGCGACTGCTGCGCATCCCGCCCAGCGTGGCGACGCTGCTCGCGGCTTTCCCCACCATCGAGACCGCCAGCCACGCCGTCTCCGCCATCATCGCGCGAGGCATCGTTCCTGCGGCGCTCGAGATGATGGACCGCGTGACCGTCGGCGCGGTCGAGGCGCATTACCGAGCCGGCTATCCGACAGACGCGGGCGCTGTTCTGCTGGTCGAGGTCGACGGCATCGCTGAGTCAACCCGCGAGCTCATGAGTGCGGTGCGCGAGGTGCTCGCCGAGAACGAGGGTTACGCGATGCGCGAAGCGCAGACGCCGGCGGAGCGAGACCTGCTGTGGGCGGGCCGCAAAGGCGCCATCGGCGCGCTCGGCAGGATCAAGCCGAACTATTACCTGCACGACGGAGTCGTGCCGCGTTCGCGACTACCCCAGGTCCTGTCCGCCGTCGGCGAGATCGGCGAGCACTACAAGCTGCCGGTCGCCAACGTCTTCCACGCGGGCGACGGCAACCTGCATCCCAACATCCTTTTTGACCTGCGCGATCGGGACGTGCTGCCGCAGGTGGAGGGCGCCGGCGAGGAGATGCTGCGCGCGGTTGTTGAGCTCGGTGGGGCGCTGTCGGGCGAGCACGGCATCGGGCTGGAAAAGAGTGCGTTCATGCCGTGGGTGTTCACGCCCGACGACCTTGACGCGATGCAGCGAGTCAAGCGCGCCCTCGACGTGGACGGCCTCCTGAACCCGGGCAAGATCTTTCCAGACCCCTCGCGCAAACACGTTCACCTGGCCGGACGCACCGGGCTCGCCGTCGAAGCGAAGTGGTGGTAACCACCCCAGCCGTCGAAAAGCCCGCCACTGCGGAGGAGCTCGCACAGCGCCTGCATCAGGCAGCGGCGAGCGGATCAATGGTCGTGCCAGTCGGTGGTGGAAGAGCTGCCGGCATGGGTGGCGCGCCGCTTCGTTGCGACGTGGAGCTACACACGACCCGCCTGGACCGCGTGCTCGAGCACTCGCAGGCCGACATGGTCGTGAGCGTGGAGGCGGGCATCAAGCTGGAGGCTCTGCAGTCCGAGCTCGGCAAGGCCGGCCAGTTCCTGCCGCTCGACCCGTTCAACTCACCCGGCCACACCATCGGCGGACTGCTCGCGACGGGCTGGACCGGTCCACTCCGCCAGCGCTACGGCTCGGCGCGCGACTTCCTCATCGGGATTCGGGTCGCGCTGCCGGACGGGCACCTCGTCAGCGCCGGCGGGCGCGTGGTGAAGAACGTGAGTGGGTACGACATGATGAAGCTGCACTTCGGTGCGATGGGTTCGCTCGGAGTCATCGTGGCCGCGTCCTTCAAAGTATTTCCCCGGCCACTGCACGATGTCACCGTCGAGAGCCGGCACGGTTCGATCGAGGACGCGTGGGCGGAAGCGACACACGCGCTGGAGCTTCCACTTGCACCGGCCGCGCTCGAGCTGTTCTCAGACGGGCGGGTGCTGGCGCGGTTCTTTGGAAGCCCGGACGCGGTGAACCGCATGGTCGCGGAGCTCGGGTGGAAGAACGCCGACGCATCGGTGTGGACGGAACACTCCCGGCGCGGACCCGAATCGTGGGCCAGGATCACCGTGCCGCAGCATGCGCTGCGAGGAATCCTGACCACCCTGCCGGCGCACGCGCAGTGGTGGGCTTCGCCGGGTAGTGGCATCGCGAACTGGTCATTTGGAAACAGCCCCGCCGACGTGCGCAAAGCCCGCGCCGCCGCAGAAGCTGCGCACGGCTCGCTCGTCCTGATGGCCTCGCCCGCAGAAATTGCCGCGCAGCTCGGCGCATGGGGCACGCCTCCTCGGACCATCCAGCTCATGGGACGGCTCAAGCAAGCGTTCGACCCGACAGGCATCTTGAATCCCGGACGGTTTGTGGTGTGAAGAGCAAACCTTTCGATCTTCTTAGCGACGACGACCTCGCCACCTGTGTTCACTGCGGTCTGTGCCTCGATGCGTGCCCGACCTTCCGCACCACGGGCCTCGAGACTGAGTCGCCCCGCGGCCGCATCTATCTCATGACTCAGTGGAAGCGCGGGACGCTGCCGTTCGAAGAGGAGCAGGTGCGCCACATCGACCTGTGCCTTGGCTGCCGCACATGCGAGGCGGTCTGTCCTTCCGGTGTTCCGTACGGACGGATCATCGAGGCGGGTCGTGCCGAGGTCGAAAGTCTGCGACGGCCCTCAGCCAAGCGCACGTTGAGCCGTTTCGCGCTCCGTCAGCTGCTGGCTCACCCCAGGCGTGTGCACGCATTCGGCGCGGTGACCCGCGCGGCGCAGGCCCTGAAGCTCACCTCTTTCGTTCGCTCCGGTCGCCAGCTGCCACGACTCCGGCCGCAGTTCCGAATTCCTCCCGGCAACATCGCGCCGGCGGCGGGCGAGCGCAAGCACCGCGTCGCGTTCCTGGTCGGCTGCGTGATGCCGGTGCTCTATCCGCAATCGCACCAGGCGGCGGTGAAGCTGCTGCAGCTCGCGGGCTGCGAAGTCTGGTTTCCGCCGGGTGAGCGCTGCTGCGGCGCCCTCTTCGCGCACAACGGCGACCTCGAAAGCGCCGAGCACCTGCGCGACGCGAACACGCGCACTTACTTGGCCGGACAGTTTGACGCGCTAGTCGTTGACTCAGCCGGATGCGGAGCACACCTCAAGGATTTCTATCCGGAGCTGAAAGGAAGAGTCAAGGACATCACGGAATGGCTCGCTGAAATCGGGCTGCCGGCGCCAAAGAAAGATGTGAAGCTGCGCGTGACTTACCAGGACGCCTGTCACCTTGCGCACGCTCAGCGCATTCGCAAACAGCCGCGCGATCTCATCAAGTCACTGCCCGGGATTGAGCTCGTCGAGATGCGCCACGCGGAGATCTGCTGCGGAGCGGCGGGCCTCTACAGCACGCTCGAGCCGGCGATGTCCAACCGCATCCTGCAGGAGAAGCTCGACTGCGTCTCCGACACCCGTGCCGACGTCATCGTCAGCGCAAACCCCGGCTGCCAGATGCAGCTCGAGTCCGGCCTTCGGACGCGCGGATCGAGCATGAAAGTCGAGCACGTGACGGAGCTGCTCGCGAGAGCGTACTAGCGCTTCATCTTGGGCAGGATGGCCGTCTTCGTCACGTCCACTTCGACGCGAGCCACCGCCAGCGTGACGTTGTCGGGCGCTCCCAGCTCGCGACAGCGCTCGATCACTCGCTCGGCACCGCGATCGAGGTTGCCATCCTTCAACAGCAGCCGCCCCATCTCCTCGACGCTCACGCCCGCGGTCTCGACGCCATCGCTGCAGAGCACGATCGCGTCGCCTTCCTCGAGCTTCACCTTGTCGGTGAACGGCTGGATCTGGTCCCAAACGCCAACCGCACGCGTGAGGCGGTGCTTGAGCGGATGCGTGGCCGCCTCCTCCGGTTTGATCAGGCCAAGCCGCACTTGCTCGGCAGGCCATGAATGGTCCTGCGAAACGAGCGTCGCGAGTCCGTTTCGAAAGAGATAGGCTGGGCTGTCCCCCACGTTCAGCACCGCCATCTCGCCCGCCCTGATCGCGGCAATCACCATCGTGCTGCCCATTCCCGTCCAGTCGGGGTTGTCACGCGCGGCTTCAAACACCGCTGTGTTGGCTTCTTTGCAGGCACGCTTCAGGCGCTCGACGTCCGGGCCCTCCTCCCCATCCTCGGCCAGGATCCTGGTGACTGTCTTCGACGCAATCGAGCTGGCCTCCTGGCCGGCAGCATGGCCGCCCATGCCATCGCACACCACGAGCAGGGTGTCCAGCCCTGCCTTGTTTCGCCAAACGACTACAGAGTCCTCATTCTCCTCGCGCTCGAGACCGGGATCGGTCGCCCAGGCGATCCGAAGCCGCATCAGTGACTAGTGGACCGTACCAGCCAGATCTGGAGCATCCGACGTCCCAGACGGCCGGGCGCCCTGCGGGCGCTGATGCCTGCGTTGCGGGGCCCGGCGATCGTCGTCAGGCATCGAAAGATGCCATCCTCCTCTCGCCACCCGCGCCTTGGCACCGGCCGCCTGGAACGCCGGTCTTCGAGCCTGCGGCCTGCTCCAGCTCTGACCGTTACAGTCCACTAGGTACCGATAACTGAGAAGTGAACCGCGTTCTGGCCGATGGTGACCCGGTCACCGTGGTTGAGCTCTTTCTCCTGGATCGGCTCACCGTTGACAAGGGTGCCGTTCGTACTTCCCAGGTCGACGATCCAGAACTGGTCCCCTCGCCGCTCGAGGCGCGCGTGGTGACCGCTGGTCGCGGGGTCTCTCAGGATGACGTCATTGTCCGGCGAGCGACCGAGGCGCAGCGCGTTATCTCCAATGCGATGGGCATGGCCACCGTCAGGTCCCGACTCGATCGTCAACTCTGCCTGGCGACCGGTTCCGGCAACCGCGCCGGCCATCGGCTGGGTCTTGCTGTCGATGGCCATCGTTTGCGCGACTTCGCTCGCGGCCGGAGCCGCCGGCGGAGGCTGCCAGACCGGCATCAGCGTGGTTGATTCGCGATCCTCTGCCGAGTCGTCCGCGGCGAGGCCCTGAACCATGGTTTCGGGTACTTGCGCCTGCGCCTCGCTTGGGGCTGCGGCGGCCGGAGCTTCCCACGGAAGCTTCCCCTCCACATTTGCTTGTGGCTGCTGAGCTCCCGCCGCAAGGATCGCGTCAGTACCAGCGGGCTCGGACGCCGCCGCTGCCGGAGCTCCCCACGGTGGTGCGGGCGCTGCGGGTGCCGGTGGGTTCCAGGGCGGCGGAGCGGCAGCCGGCTCAACCGGCGGGGAGGCCGGGGCCGACCATGGCGGCGCCGCGGGAGCGGCAGGCTCTTCTGTCTTCTGCACATCCCACGAGGGCGCGGGTGCCGCGTTCCATGACGGTGCTACGGTCGGCGGCGGCGCCGCGGGCGAAGGCGGCGGTGAGCCCCAGGTGTTGGTGGCGGGGGCAGGCGGTGGCGATGCCGCCGGCTTGGGCGCGTCCCACGCCGGGGCGGGCGGATTCCAGGATGGCGCCGAAGGGACGGCCGACTGAGAGGGATCTGCCGGCGCTTCCCAGGCCGGTGCGGGCGCTGCCGGCGACTCAGCCGCAGGCGGCGGCGCGGTCCATGACGGAGCAGGCGCGGCGGGAGGCGCTTGGGGTGCACTTGCGGACGGCGCAGCGGGTGGCCCCCATGCCGGTGCTGGCGGTGTTACCGGTGCGGCCGGCGCGGCAGGGGCGCCCCACGACGGAGGTGATGCAGGTGGTGCGGGGGCGGGCGGCTGCGGCGATGCGGGTGGAGGTGCGCCCCAGTTGGGCGCCGGCGCCGACGGCCCCGCGGGAGGCGGCGGCGATCCCCACGTGGGAGCCGGTGCCGCGCCCCCGGGAGCGGCCGGTGCTGAAGGCGAACCCCACGTGGGCGCGGGAGGAGCAGCGGCAGCACCCCACGCGGGCGATGCGGCCGGCGACCCGGCGGCGGGCGATCCCCACGTGGCCTGGCCAGGCTTAGGCGAAGCGGCCTGTTGATCCCAGCTTGGCGACGGCGGGACCACAATTGTGGCTGCGACCGGGCTCGGCGCCCTGGTTGCGGCGGGTGGCGGAGCCCATGTCGAGGCGACCCCAGCGGTCTGATTGATCGGGGATGCGGGGCGCACCGGTGGCGCCGACTTCTTGTGCTTTCGGCGCCGGCGCGTCGTTAGATAGAGGACGGCTGCGATCAGCGCCGCCACCGCCAGGATTATGTATGCGTATTCAACGGGCATCCGGTGGAGAGCCTCCCTTTGGCTGATTTCGGCTGTGTATCAGAGACATAAAGCAGCAACCGCGTAGCCCTGAAGTATGGCATCCGATACCCACAGTTGAGCCGTTATGAGCCGACTGACCCCTCGATCACCAGGCGTCCCGACGCGATTCCCGGCACGGTGATGTCCGCTTCCAGCGAATGAGCTCCGACCCCGAGCGGATCCCCGTTGACGACGTGTACGACAAGCCTCCGTCCGAGCGGCAGGTCCAGGCGCCTGGGCAACGGCGCAAGGCCGGCGTGCGTTTCGATCTGCAGCTGGTGGTGGGCGATCACTATGCCGTCAAGGCGTAGTCCGGTCACCCCAACCAGCACTGCAGACCTCGTCCGGTTTTCCAGCGCAAAGCTCATGCCCGCTGCCTCCGCCCGAAGGCTCGTCACGTCCGCCAGCCGTTCGGCGAGGTAGCGCGGTATTTCGGGTCGCGGGCGCGGCGGCGGCAGCGTGGACGTGACTGTGAAGAGCAGCTCCGCGCGGTCCAGCTCGCGCCCGGCCGCTGTCAGCGACGCCTCCAGTCGGTACTCACCCTCGGCCGGGAGGGGCAGGCTCAGCGTCGTCGCGCTGACCGCGGGCTCGAACGCGGTTGGGACCTCCACCTCGACTGTGCCCGAGTAGGACTTTCTCTGGATCGCGTCGCGGAGCCGGTTGACACCCTTGGCGCTCGCAGCTCGCTCTCGCGCCAGCGACCACCGGATCGAGCCGCGCCCGAAAACTTCCGGATCGTCGTTGACGATGACCAGCCGGGCAGCGAAAGGAACGTCGGGCTTTTGAAGAATTCCGAATGGCCGCCCAGGCTCGAAGGCAAGCGGCTCGATGATCACTCGCGTCGGTTTGAAGGCGCGCGCGAGCGCGCTGAGTGCGCGTTTTGGACGCCTCGCTGCGTCAAGCAGTCCAAAGCCGATGCCGGGAAAAGGATCGACGAAGTGGTAAGCGAAAGCTCCCCAGCACGACTCGAACTTGCGCGTGCGCATGTGCTCGGCGGCAAAGGACACCACGTCCGCCTGGTACTGCTGCGATGCTTCGACATAGGACTCAAGGCTCTGGAAAGCAGATGGAAGTCCGGCGCCTCGCTCCGCCCAGTTGACGGGCTGAAATCCTGCATTGCGCCACGAGGGCTCATCGTCCGCCACCGGCCATCGCGTTTCGATGTGCTCCCACACCGGCGAGTCCGCGTCGGGCAACGACTGTGTCCCAAAAGCCGTGACCATCAGCGGTTCGACCTGCGCAAGGTCTGCCCACGAACCACCGGACCAGCCCAGCATAAGGTGGAGGTCAACGTCGCCGGAGGCGGCGAGGGCCGGCCGGCTGGGATCGAGCCGCTCGAAAGAAGCCTTGAGCTCCTGGTCGATCGAATGGTTCTGGCGCACGGCATTAACCTCGCCGAGGTCCGAGTTCGTCGCGAGCCAGGGCGGATCATCGTGGGCGATCCAGACCGCCACCGACGGCCGGTTGTGGAGCATCTCGACCATCTCCGCGTGCTGCTCGCGCGCGGCCTGCTCGAAAAAGCGGGCATCGTTTCCGCTTGCGTGATACACGTAGGTGCCGCTCAACGGCATGTCCTGGATCACGACGACGCCAGCCGAATCGGCACGCCGGTAGAAGTCGTCAGGCAGCACGTTGGCGACGACCCGCAGTGCATCGATGTTCGCCTTCTTTGCCGTCGCCAGGTCGGCGTCAAACCGCTCGGGCGTCAGCTCATCAAGGCGATATGACGGCGCGTAGCACGCGCCGCGGAGAAAGATCGGCTTCCCATTCACCGAGAGTGCCCACCGGCGCGGACCGATGTCCCACGTGAGCTCGCGAAACGCGAAGCTGTCCTGGACTCGAGCTGACTCAATCCCTCCGGCCGATCGCGTGATCAGCTCGGCACTGTAGATGGGCTGCTCTCCGAGCCTCCACGGATCCCAGCGGCGCGCACCGGGAAACGCAAGGCGCATGGTCAGCCTGTGGTCCGCGCCACCAGCGAGACGCACCTCGCGCTTGAGCCGCAACGGCTCCCTGCCGGGCGCCGGGACAACGAGCTCAACCTCGCCATCCATCTGCCGGCCGTCGAGGTTGCGCAGTCGCGCTTCGACCTCGAGGCGGCCGTCGCCACCCTCGAAGCCCGGCTTCAAGCGCATCCAGTCGATCGTGATCGGGCCCACGTACTCGAGCTCGACTGGACGCCACAGGCCGACCGGTACCTCCCATTGGTACTCGTCCGGCAGGCTCGAGAACGCCGAGGCGGGATATGGCTTGAGGTCGCCCTCGTTGAACAGCCCCATGATGTGGCGCTTCAGGTTGGGCAGCGTCTCGACTGGCGACTCGCAACAAATGACGAGCAGGTTTTCCGGTTTCAGATAGGGCGTGAGGTCGAAACCGAACGGGGCGAAGTACCCGTAGTGGGACCCGAGAAGCTTGCCGTTGAGCCACACGTTCGTGGCCAGGAACGCCCCACCGATGCGCAGGACGACGCGGCCTGAGTGATCGGGGCGCGGGAACTCTGTCCGGTACCAGACGGACTGGCGTCCCTCCCGCGCCGACAGCTGACGCGGGACCTCGATCGGTTTCCAGCCTGAGCCGCGACCGAGGGTCAGCCGCTCAGCCTCGCCTTCGCCGAGCGATGTCCAGACCGCTTCCCACGTGCTGAGCTCGCGGACGCCGGCCGCACGCTGTGGCATCGGCAGAAACAAGCAGTCGCTCATTGCCCCTGACCTCGCGCCGCCACGTACGCGCCGTCGGCCGTTGAGCAGAAGATCACCGGCCTGCCAATCGAAGCGGCGAAGGTCTTGGTTTGACTGGCCTCAACAAGGGCGAGGACGCTTCCTCCGAAACCGGCGCCCATGATGCGTGCGCCGTAGCAGCCGGCGATGCTTGATGCCTGCTCCACCAGAGCATCCACATGCGGGGTCGAAACTTCGAAATCATCGCGGAGGCTCTCATGCGACTGCTTCAGGAGCCGCCCGAGCTCGTTGAAATCGCGCCGGCCCAAGGCATAGACGAACTCATGAACGCGTCCGATCTCGGAATCGAAATGCCGGCGGCGCTTCGGATCGAAGGCCTCCGCCTCGCGCCTCCGCTCGTTGTAGGGGGTGTCAGAAAGCGAGCGGTGCTCACCTGAATCGATCACCGCGATTGCGAGCTCATCAGGAAATGGCACCGCCTGATACTCCAGCGTCGCGCAGTCGAGCAGCAGCGCGTGCCCACGCTGCCCTAGTGCAGATGCGAACTGGTCCATCACCCCGACCTGCACGCCTGTCGCTCGCTGCTCGGCTCGCTGGGACGTGAGCGCCGCCTCCTTGCCATCAAGGTCGGGACGGGCTCCTACCGCCACGGCGACAAGGAGCGCGGCGGACGAGCTGATGCCCGCGCCGGGCGGCACCTCGGAGGTCACACTCACCTCCTGCGGTCCCAGGCCCAGCTCCTCCCCCACGCCACGCACGTAGGCGAGGCCGCCATCCACGTCGCTGTCGACCGACCAGCTCTTGGCCGGATGTCCCGTCACGGTGGTGTGCTTGTCGACGGCTGCGGGCAGCACGACACCGCCGAGATAGTCCACGTGCTCGCCGATCAAGTTCACCCGGCCGGGCGCTCGCCCGCGCCACCAGCCCTCGGGCAGCCTAGATTCCACGCAGCTCCGCCGCGGTGTCCTCGGCACGCGCGTCGAGGATGAACGCGCCGGCGCCGATCTCCGACCCGGCCAGGTATTTCAGCTTGTCCTGGCTGCGGTTGGGCGGATAGAACTCGACGTGGAAGTGATGGTGGCGCGCGCCGCGGCCGGGAGGCTTCTGGTGCATCGCCATGACATAGGGAAGCGGTCGATTGAAAAGCCGATCGTACTTTTGCAACAGGCCCTTGAGGTTGCGTGCGAACGATTCATCGTCGTCCTCGTCGAGGTCCGCGAGCCCGCCGCGATGACGGATGGGTGCGAGGTGCACCTCGTAGGGCCAGCGTGCAAAGGCAGGCACGAACGCGATCCAGCGCTCGTCGCGCAGCACGGTCCG
Organism: Candidatus Dormiibacterota bacterium; assembly: GCA_955652835.1. Classification (GTDB taxonomy): domain Bacteria; phylum Chloroflexota; class Dormibacteria; order Dormibacterales; family Dormibacteraceae; genus Palsa-870. The sequence goes on along the minus strand of CATPBO010000075.1, from coordinate 8,542 downwards.
CTCGCCCCCACTCTCTCCTTCGATGACGTCGCAGTAAAGGCACCGGCCGGTCTTGCGCATGTGCCGCGCCTCGGCGCTCAATTCCCGCTCGATGATCGGAGGCACGAATGGGTACGCGTAGATCTGCCCGTGTGGATGGCTGAGCGTCACGCCGATGGCCTCGCCTCGGTTCTCGAAGACGTACACATAGCGGACGTTGGGCAGCCGGCCGAGCTCGTTGGTCCGATCGCGCCAGATCTCGATGAGGTCCTTGATGTGTTCGACGCTCTGCTCGCCGAGCGATGAATCATGCACGGGTGTGTAGCAGACGACCTCGCAACGTCCCTGGTCGCCCGTGTACGAAGGAAAGCGGTTCTCGAAGACTGCGATGTAATAGTCGGCTTCCGGGATCTCGGTCTCGGTCTGTCCCGGGCGCGTCGGGTCAAGGGGGCAGTGGTCGGCAGGCGGATGGTAGGTGCGATCCTGCCGCCAGGGGGCGACGGTGACCCACTCTTCGAGCAACGGATGCCAGCGAAGCTCGCTCAAGCTTTCTCGTAATAGATGAGGTAGCGGCCGTCGGGCTTGATCACCACACGCTTGATGAGCCGCCTCTTCAGCCTCCCCGCTCGCCGGGGAGGTCTCGGCGAAGCCGCTGGTAGGACGGTGGAGCTGGCAGGGCGAGGCCTAGCTGCCAAGTGCTCGCTTCACCGCTTCGGCGGGTGTCTTCACCGAGTCGAGTCCTTTGACCGACCAGCTGTCGAGCGCGATCACCGAGCGCCCAAGTCGACGCGCGGTCGCGATCTCACTCAACGTGCCCCAACCCTCACCGATCGCGATCACGCTCTCGGCCGCAGTCACGATGAGAACGTTTCGCGCTTGACCCATGCCGGTGGGCAGCGAGATGGTCAGATGCGGGTTTGCCCCCTCGCGATCAACGTCGGGCAGGATTCCGATCACAGTTCCACCGGCGCGCGCCGCGCCTTCGCTGGCCGCTGCTGAAACGCCGCCGAACCCTCCATTGATGACGATCGCGCCCGATTCTGCGAGCAGCTTGCCGACCTCGCGCGCGGCTTCGAGCTGTGGCCGGGTCGCCTCGGAGGCGCCGCACACGGCGACATATCTGCGGGGCATCGAGCGAAGAGTTTAGTTGGTGTCGGCTGGTACACTTCGGGGCGAAGTTCATCGCCCGTGGGGCAAAGGAGGTGAGGCGGAAGCTTGGATAAACCGAATCGTGGTGCCAGCCGCCTCGTTTGCCAGCCGGGAGCTCGGGAGGACGTAAGCCTCTAGGGCTTCCATTCCGAAACCGGCTCCTGGAGTCGGAGGCGGAAGCACTGCGAACGTCGACAGCAAGGGCCCGGAACTTCCGGGCCCTTGTCTTTTAATAGGATTCCTGCATGAGCCAGGACTTTTCTGCGCGCTTGAACGAGCTGCCCGAAGGCTGGCTCCAGGCGATGGGCATCACCATCACGCTCGCCACGCCCGACGAGGTGCGTGCCGAGCTGACCGTCGGTCCGATGCACCTGCAGGGTTACGGGATCGTCCACGGTGGCGTGCACTGTGGCCTCATCGAGTCCCTCGCCTCCATCGGGGCCGCTCTGTTTGCAATGCCGCGTGGACAGAGCGTCGTCGGACTGGAGAACAACACCAGCTTTGTTCGCGCGGTGCGCGAAGGCGCCAGGTTGCGCGCGGTCTCGACCCCAATCACACGTGGCCGCCGCACGCAGGTTTGGGAGGCGCGAGTTCTCGACGACCAGGACCAGATCGTCGCGACGGGGCGAGTCCGGCTGCTGTGCCTCGAGGCCGAGCAGCCGCTTGCCGGCGAGCAGGTCAGAGGAGTCCTACACCCAGGTTCTTAGGCGGGCGGATGCCTATCTGCGGGTCGCGTAGCTGAAGATGATCTCATCGATCAAGCGCTCGACGGGAGCTAGATCGTCGGTGAAAACCTGACCGTGATATGGCGACACGCGCAGGCCGCCTTCGGTGACCGCGCTCGTCGCGACCGTCCGCGCGAGCGGCTCGTTGATGAGCCCAAGGTTGTGCTCGACGTCGGCGATGGTCGTCGGCTGCGTCGAGCCGTACACGAGGGTGTTGGCGAACTCGGGCACGTCGACCAGGAACACGCTTGGATAGACCGCGGCCATCGTGCTCGCAATCGCGTCGACAAGCCGGTAGTCGGTCGCCGTCCTGCCCGCATTCACGACGGCAACGCCGCCGGGGTTCAAATGGCCGCGCACCTCCGTGAAGAACTCACGCGTCGTGAGGTGAAACGGGATGTAAGGCTGCCGGTATGCGTCGAGGATCATGACGTCGTAGTGGCCAGCCTGCGTATCGAGCCAGTACCGCGCATCGGCGACGACCGGGTGGACGTTCGGCTCGTTGAGATGGAAGTAGCGGTGGGCGACATCGAGGATTTCTGGATCGATCTCCACTCCGGTGATCTGGACCTGGTCGCCGAACGCCGCTGTGTACCCGCGAGCCGCGGTTCCACCCGCCAGGCCGAGGATGGCGACGTCTTGTGGTTGGGGCTCGGTGGATTGAGCCGGGCGGAAGGAATCGGCGACCAGCATGTAGTCCCATGGGCCGCGCGTGAGGATGTTCTGCGAGTCGTAGATGGAGTGGATGGCCTGCCCTTCATTGAGGATGAGCTGTGTCTGTGTGCCCACCTGCACGACCTGGATGTAGTTGTACGCGGACTCCTTCTCGTAAAGAAGCGACCCAACCTGCGGCGGCTTGATCCCTGATGGCAGCAGGATCCACGCGAGGATCACCGCGATGCCGAAGGCTGCATAGAATCGCCGGCGCGGCCACAGCGCGGCCACCGAAATCACTATGAGCGCCAGGCCGAAGCCCACCAGGGTTGGACGCGTGCCGTAGGTGGGGATGAACCAGAAGACCGGCAGGAATGTGCCGAGGATGCTGCCCGCGGTGGAGAGCGCGTAGACGCGACCTGCAGTGTTACCGCCCGTCTCCACGTCTTTGAGCAGGAGCCGGATGGCAAACGGGCTCACGCAGCCCAGAAGGATGACTGGCACCGCAAACAGCAACACCGTTGCGAGCAACGAGCCCGCGACGAGGCCAACGCTGAGCTGCTTGAACCCCTGCTGGGAGGCGAGCAGGATCGGATAGCTGACCAGCGGGATGACGCCGATCCACAGGCCCGCCCAGGCGGTGATCTGGTAGAGCACATCGTCCCGAGGGTGGCGATCCGCAAGCCTGCCGCCGATGACGTAGCCGGCCGAAAGGTAAATGAGGATCAGGCCAATCAAGACGCCCCAGACGTAGAGACTCGTACCGAAGTAAGGGGCCAGGAGGCGAGACGCGCCGAACTCGACGCCAAGTGACGCCATGCCGGACACGAAGACGAGCGGCAGCAGCATCCGGCGCGCTGTAAGGGGCGTCAAAGCGCCCTAGAGATTAACTACTCCCCCAGCGGTTGCTCGGCGGCCCACTTGCGGGTGCGCTCGTCCATCGGCACGGGCAGCTGCACCCGGACCTCGGCATACAGGTCGCCCGGAGGTCCACCTTTCGGGTCGGGCAGGCCGAGCCCGCGGAGGCGAATCTTGGTGCCGTTCTGCGTCTCTGGCGGTACTTTGAACTGGACCTGTCCGCCCTTCAATGACGGAGCCGCCACCTCACCGCCCCGCAGCGCCACGTGCAGGGGGACGGGCACCGTGACGCGCAGGTCCTTACCCTCGCGCGTGAACACGGGGTCGGGTGCGATCTGCACCTTGGCCCGCAGGCCCGGCACGCGCAGCACCGTCCCCTCCTTCACGCCGGCTGGGACCTTGACCTCGACGCGGCGGCCGCCCGGGAGCTCCACGGTTCGGCTCGTACCTCGATAGACCTCGGGCAGGCTGACCGTGATCGGCGCCTCAACGTCCATCTCCTGCTGCCGCGAGCGCCCGCGAGAGCCGAAGATCGAACCGAAGATGTCGCCAAATCCCCCCTCGTCGCCGAACAGGTCCTCCATCTCTTCGGGCGACACCGTCCGGTACTGCGCGCTGGGGCCGGCATCGGTGCGGAATCCGCCCGCGCCGCCGCGCGCGCCAGGCTGCACCCCGGCGGTTTGGGCCGCGGCCCAGTCGGGACCGAACTGGTCGTAGAGGCGCCTCTTCTTGGCGTCGGAGAGCACGGCGTGCGCCTCTGAGACTTCCTTGAACCGGGCTTCAGCTTGCTTGTCGCCCGCGTTCAGGTCGGGATGATGCTTGCGCGCGAGCTTGCGGAAAGCGGTCGAGATCTCCTTCTGGTTTGCCGTGCGCGGCACGCCCAGCACCTCGTAGTAGTCCTTGACCTTAGGCATCGTTGTTTCTTCCTACCCGCTTCAGGTGGCTGACGAATCCCGGCCGGGACCGGTACCCCAGCCGCTCGTTGATGTGCAGCATCGGCGCGTTCTCGGAGTCATTGTCGGTATAGACGAACGGCACCCCGTGCTCTACGGCCTGGGCCAGCGACTGCAGCTTGATGGCGCGCGCGATGCCTCGACCTCGGTACTCGCGATCGCAGCACGTGTACCCCGTCACCACGGTGCCGCGTACGGGAGGGAACTTCAAGTACGACATCGCCACCGGGCGGTCACCATCGAGTGCGATCCAGAACCGATCGTGCGGGCGGTCCGGCGCGTCAACTCTGCGCGCGAAGTCCTCAAACGTCTCGGGCAAGTTCGGAAACGAGGTCGGTATGTCGTCCCTGGTCGCTCCGTCGAGGGCATGGAGCTTGACGAGTGCGTCCGGATCCGGCCAATCAGCCAGCGTCAACAGCGCAATGCCGGCTTGCGCCGCCTTCGCCTCACGGGCCTCACGCGACAGGCGGTCGCCGTGCTCCCTGAGGTCCAGCTCCCACACCTTTTCCCGCCGGTCTGTTTCGAAGCCGGACAGCGCGAGCGTTTCGAGCATCTCGGGCTCATCCTCTCCGGCGTACGCCTCCAGAATCCGCGAGCCGGTCGCCTCTGCCTGATTCGCCACCCATCGCCAGAGCTCCATGAGGCGGTCGACGTTCAGCTCGGCTTGATCGAGGTACACGCTGACCTCGCAGTGGCGGTCTGGATCCTGGTCCGGCGGCCCGTGCAGCCAGTCGACGAATGCCGCGGGACGTCCGCCGATCTCGGCGATGAACCTCCCTGCCGACCAGCCGTGCTTGATCCGCCCCCAGCGATAGCGCGTAACGATCGGGTCCTGGGCCCATGTTGGATACGCCGCGGTCATCAGGTCCGCAGCAAGCGCTGCGTCGTCGAGCCCGGCCGGGCGGTACGTGACCTCAGCCATGCCCCAAACACTATCTACAACTCGATCACGCGCGGGACGATGCCCGAATCGCTGACCTCGAGAATGCCGACCGACGGTGTCGAAAAGCGGCGCAAGTGGCGCGCCACCTGCAGCCAGCACCACTCGAACCAACCCGGTCGTTGCTTCAACCGTTGAGTGGCTGTGGTCGGATTCCATTGGTGCACACCGCCAGGGTTGAAGAGCAGCACGCCGTCGATGGTCTCGGCGCGTGCTGTGTGCGTGTGGCCGTAGACGATCGCGTCGGCGTTCGGAAACCTGCGCTTGAGTGCGCGCGCCAGGCCGCGATTTGGTGTGAAGTAACCGAGGCTCAAGGTCCACAGGAGCGTGCTTGGCTCCTCGATCCAGTGGCTGCGCTGGCCGTGCACGATGACGATCCGCTTTCCTTCCACCTCGATCTCGCGAGACACCGGCAGCACCTCGAGCGAACCGTCGTGGTCACCCCGCACAGCCTCGACCGGCGCGACACGCCGCAGCTCCGCAAGCGTTTCAACACCGTCGATGTCGCCCGCGTGGAGGATCAGGTCGACGCCATCGAGAACCTCGAAGATCCGCGCCGGCAGCCGTTCGAGGAACTCCGGGCTATGGGTGTCTGCGATGACGCCGACCCGCGTCGTCACAGCAGGGCGCCTCGAAACAGCGACAACGACGCGGTTCTGGATTCGGTCTCCATCCGGCGTTAACAGCTTAGCGGCGCGCCGGAGTTAGCATTTTTACTCCGAGGCTTGACAAATTAGCAACCTTCAGGTTCTAATTTGGCGCATGCAAGACCAGCGCCGCGAAATCTTGACCCAGGTAGCCGCTGGTACCCTCAGCGCCGAAGAAGGCGCCGCGCGCCTTGAGTCCCTAGAGGCCGAAGCGCCATCGGTCGAGCGCGCCCAGGTCCCTCCCACCGCTATTCAGGCCGGGCCGGCTGGGCGGCTCGTCAAGCTCATCTCACAGTTCGGGAGCGCCGAGATAGTCGGAGACCCAAGCGTCACCTTCGCCGTCGCGGAGGGTCCCCACCGCGCACGGCAGGAGGGCGACACGATGGTCATCGAGCACCAGCCCTTCGACGACGACGACAGTTTCTCGTTCGGCCACGGCGGATCGCGCCGAATCGTCGTCAACGGACTCACCATGGAGCGCCGCAAGCTGACCGTGCGGATGAACCCTGACCTGGCGCTGGTCGCCAACGTCCAGGCCGGCAACGTACGCGTTGATGGCGTGCACGGCCCCATCGCGAGCGAGGTGCAGGCCGGGAACTGCAAGGTTTCCGACTTCCGTGGAACGCTGGACCTGGTCGTGCAGGCTGGGAACGTCACCGCAAGCGGCCGGCTCGACGGCGGGGCCAGCAAGGTTCGTTGCGAGATGGGCTCGGTCAAGATCAATCTCGAGAAAGGATCGAGCGTTCGCATCACCGCCCGCACGACGCTCGGCAAGGTCGCCATCGAAGGCGAGGCTGCCGCGCGAGCGGAGGGTCAGCCCGGACGCGAGGTGCGGATCGGCCCTGGCGCGGGCACGCTCGAAATCGAGTGCACCATGGGCAACGTCAAGGTGGTGGCGGATTGATGGCTCGCGATCGGAACCGCCGGCCGCCTCTCAATTGCCCCGTCTGCAACGAACGGCTTGCGCTGACGAGGCTCAGCTGCCCCGCTTGCGACACCGAGCTCTCCGGCGGATTCGCCACGTGCGAGTTCTGCGTGCTGTCCAACGAGGACCGGGACGTGCTCCGGGTTTTCCTCGCCTCACGAGGAAACATGAAGGAGCTCGAAAGGCACCTGGGCGTCAGCTACCCCACCGCACGGGCTCGCTTCGACACCCTGCTCGCCAAGATCGGCATCGACAGACCCGCCGCCCCTCCTCCGTCTCGGGTCGAGCTCATGGAGCAAGTCGCACGTGGGGAGATCGACATCGACGAAGCCCTCAAGCGCCTCGAAACCAGCTGAAGGAGGTCTGCCAATGAACCCTTTGGAACGCGCTGACCAGGTCCCCGAAGATTTCGCCCGGAACCTGGCGGAACAGCAGTCGCGAATGCTCGAAGCCGATGCACTGATCTATTACGCGCACTCCCGGACCGGCCTGCTCGCGCGGTTCCTGCAGCGGATGGCGGATCGCATCGACCCGACTGGCGAAGCTCGCCGGCCGCAGCGCTAGCGGTACCAATGGAACAGTTGACCGCACCGCCCGCTGTCGCCGCGCCTCGGCCACGCCCATGGACTGGACAGTGTTCTCGTCGGCGCATTTTCGCAAGCTCTGGGTGGCGACGACGCTCTCGCTGTTCGGCGATTTCTTCAGCTACATCACCGCAGTTGGCCTGGTTCTTTCGCTGGTGCCCGGAGCTCTGCTGATGGCCTTTTCGGGCATCAGCACGGGCGTCGTCAACACGTATGCAATCAGCTGGCTGCAGCGCCGCACCGACTCCGCGATGCAGGGACGTGTGATGTCTTTGGTCATGCTGGCTTCGTTGGTCATGCTGGCTTCGATGGGCCTCACGCCAGTGGCCTACGCCGCGTCAGGCGCGATCGCCGAGGTCAACCCGACGCTGCTGTTCCCTCATCGGCGGTGGAATGATCCTGCTCTGCGCCGCCGGCGCCGCGGCGAGCCGGTCGGTCCGCTCGCTGCGTTAGCTAGCGGATTCCCGCTGCGGCCAGCCCGGCCGCATGCGCGGCGGCGGCGTCCGCGCCGGCGTCCAGCGCATGCACCGCGGCCGTCCCAAAGGCGTGAGCTCTGTGCTGGTCGAGGTTGAGATCGATGTTGGCCAGCGAGAACCACGCGCAGTAGGCCTGGCGGCCGGCCGAGACCGGCACCGGCGGGCGAGTCATGGCGGCGGTCGCCCACTGCACCGCGGTCGCTACGTCTTTGCCGGCCGAGAGGGCCTGGAACGCGCCCTGCGCCGCCGCATGACACGCGCTCGCGGGCGCGCCGCCGCGCTTAGCCCACGCAAACCACTCGGCGTAGGAGCGGTCTTCGGGCGTAGGCACCACCTTCGCAGGATCGACTTTGCGCTTCTGGTCCACGACCTCCCATGACGACTGGGTCGGAGAGGGGGCGGGCTGCTGGGCAGCTGCCTCGGGCCGTGGCTGAGCGGGTGGCGCGGGTGGCGGTGGTGGCGGGGGGAGCGGCGCCTGCGTGGCGGGCGGTTGGGTGGCTTGTGCGGGCTGGGCCATTGACTGAGGAGGAGCCGATGCCTTCTCCGCGGGAGGTGGCTGACTGGGCTGCGGGGCAGGTTGGGGCGCCGGGATCGCGGGCTGCGAAGCAGGCGTCCACTCCTCGCTCCGCGTGGAGCCGATGTGCACGCGAGG
>CATPBO010000074.1 GCA_955652835.1 Candidatus Dormiibacterota bacterium | reverse complement strand
GTGATCCGCATGCCGGGCGGCGCGGGACATCAGCTCTCAGCCCAGCACTCACACAGCCTCGAGGTGATCTACGGACTCATCCCAGGACTGCTGGTCGTCGCCCCGACGACACCTGAGGACGCAAAGGGACTGCTGAAGTCGGCGATCCGCACCGACAACCCCGTGATGTTCCTCGAGTCGATGAGCCTCTACAACGTGCGAGGCATCGTGCCCCCTGGCGACTACACGGTGCCTCTTGGCAAGGCAGCGATCCGCCGCACCGGTTCAGACGTGACCGTCGTCGGCGTGTCGAGGATGGCGGTGCTCGCGCACGAGGCCGCGAAGCAGCTCGAAGAGGAGGACGTCGACGTCGAGGTCATCGACCTCCGATCGATCCGCCCCATCGACTGGGAGCCGATCGTCGAATCGGTGCGCAAGACGGGCCGGTGCGTGGTGGTCGAGGAAGGCTGGGCGACCTACGGGGTGACGGCCGAGCTCGCAGCCGGCGTGCAGGAGCGCAGCTTCGATTACCTCGACGCCCCTGTGCGGCGCCTCGGCGGCGCCCAGGTGCCGATGCCGTACAGCCTGCCACTCGAGAAGGCGTCCATCCCCACGAGCGAAGACATCAAGAAGCTGATTCGCACTGTGGTCGGAAAATAGAACGATGGCCGACGTAAAGGATATGAGAGGAAACCCAGAGGTTTCCTCTCATCGCGGCGTCGGCAAAGCCGACCCGGCCTTCGGCCGGGCAAGCGCCGCTGCTCTCTTTCCGAGGAAAGGAAATGACTGATGTAAATATGCCCAAGCTCTCCGACACGATGGAGGAGGGCACCATCGTCGAATGGAAGAAGAAGACCGGCGATGAGGTGAAGACGGGCGACGTGCTGGCCGAGGTCGAGTCGGACAAGGCGACCTTCGACCTGGAGGCAGAATCCGACGGCGTGCTTTCGATCCTGGTCGAGCAGGGCGTGCCGGCGAAGATCGGTGCACCGATCGCGCGGATCGGTGACGCCGCCGAGGCAGCGCCGGCAAAGCCATCGAAGGCCGCACCGGCCGCAGCCAAGGAGACGGAGGCTGAGGCGCCTGCACAGGTCGTTGAGGAAAAAGAGCCGGTCGCAGCGTCCGCTCCGCCCGGTGAGGTCGTGGCTCCGCAGGACGAGGCTGTCGAGCCGCCCGCCGATGTAGAAGTTGATGAGCGGGCGCCCGACAGCCCTGCGGAACCGAAGCCGGTGGCGCCGGTTCGCGATGGAGAGGGCAACAGCCATGTCAAAGCCTCGCCGCTCGCGAAGCGCCTCGCCGCTGAGATGGGCGTCGACATCGCGACGCTGAAGGGCAGCGGTCCCGAGGGCCGCATCGTCAAAGAGGACGTCCTCGCCGCCGCCGGCACCAGCCGGCCGGCCGAACGCCGGCGCCCGGAGCCTGCGCCGCGTGCCGCGGGACCGGACGTCGAGGTCGTCGACCCATCGCGGATGCAGGCGACCATCGCACGGCGGATGACCGAAGCGAAGTCGACCATCCCGGAGTTCACGGTGAGCGTGGAAGCTCGCGTGGATGAGGCCGTGAGCATGCGGCAGCAGCTGAAGGACTCGGTCCCCGGCGCTGACAAGGTGACGATGACCGACATGCTGGTGCGCGCCTGCGCGCTGGCGCTGCGAAAGTTTCCCGAGGTCAACGCGTCGTGGGTCGACGGGCGGTTCAACCGCAAGCGCGCGATCAACATCGGCCTGGCGGTCGCTCCCAGCCAGGGCATGGGCCTGCTCGTTCCGGTGGTTCATGACGCCGACGTCAAGGACCTGATCCAGATCTCCATCGAGTCGCGGCAGGTGATCGAGCGCGCGCGCTCAGGACGTCCCGGCGAAGGTGACCTGAGCGGGGCCACGTTCTCGATCTCCAATCTCGGCATGTTTGGCGTCGACGAGTTCGTCGCAATCATCAATCCGCCGGAAGCGGCGATCCTGGCCGTGGGGGCGATCAAGGACGTCCCCGTGGTCGAAGACGGGCGCATCGTTCCCGGCAAGGTCATGCGGATGACCCTGACGGTGGACCACCGCGTGTTCTATGGGGCGACGGCCGCGCAGTTCATGGCCGAGGTCAAGCGCCTGATCGAAAACCCGGTGACTCTGGTGGTCCCACCCACGCGCTAGCACAGCATACTTTCGGCATGAGGACGTGGTCGACCCGTGACAAGGTTGTCTTCGTCTTTGCGGTGATATTGGGCTTCGCCGCCGTCAGGCTCCTCGGCGACATATACCTGCGGCCACTTCCCATCTGGTCGAAGCTGGTGATCGCTGCCGCCGGCGTTTGTGTGATCGCCGCGATCGCGATCTACAGCCGGCGTCGAGCCCGCCATCAAGCTCCTCCCCGCTAGAACCTAGGTTCTCTGGAACCCCTCGGGGGTCCGCAGACCGAAGCCCAGGCTCCGGTCGAACGAGATGTGCGCGATCCAGGCCAGCCCGGCCGCCATCCATTCCGGCGAGTGCAGCAGATAGGTGATCACCACGAGCACGGCCGGCGCCCAGTAGCGGTGCACCGCGTTGTAGAACGGCACCGCGCGCGGGTGCAGCTGCCCTCGAGCCAGCCCTGGCGACATTCCCACCAGCAGCGCAATGTCTGGAGCGATCGCGAAGACCACGAGCTGCCACCAGCTCGCGTGCTGCGTGACGACCACAGCGATGGCAAGTCCCGTCGCGAGGAAGCCGAGGCCCGCGTACGCGAGCTTTTTCAACTGGTCAGCAAAGCGGGCGCAGGTGCTGGCGCTGGTGCCGTCGATGGCTCTCCCGCCGGCGCCGGCTTGGGCGCGGCGGGCAACAGCAGGTGCAGCCGCAGGTTGCCTGACCCGTCGTAGTCGGCCCAGAGCTTGCCCTTCATCGCTGATGCGAGCTCTCGAGAGATGGAGAGACCGAGGCCGACGCCTCCTGCGGCCGCGGAACGCGAGGGGTCCGCACGGTAGAAGCGCTCAAACATCCGCTCCGCGTCTGGCTTGTGTGTAGGGGTCGCGTTCGCGACGACCGTCTCGACGCCCGAGATGTTCGGCAGCGCTGAGATCTCGATTTCAGTCCCCTCGGGCGCGTACTTGACGGCGTTGTCGAGCAGGTTGTCGAGGATCTGGTGCAGACGCTCCGGGTCGGCGGCAACCGGCGAGATGTCGGAAGGCACCGTCAGGCTCAGCTCCAAGCGGTGCTTGACAGCGCGTGGCCGGATCATCTCGATCTCCTGCTGAAGCAGGCCCCCGAGGTCGACCGCGGTGATGTGCATGGAGATCGAGCCGGCCTCCACGCGCGCGAGGTCGAGCAGCTCCTGCGCCATGCGCAAGACACGCTCGGACTCCTCGTGGATGATGGTCGCCGCCCGCATGCGGTCGGCCTCGCTCCACAGGCTTCCGTCGACCAGCGCCTGGCTGAAGCCGATCAGGCTCGTGAGCGGCGTCTTCAGCTCGTGCGACACGTTGGCGAGGAAATCGCGCTGGGTCTTGCGCGCGCGCTCCACCGCTTCCGCCATTCGGTTGAAGGCCGCGCCGAGCATTCCGATCTCGTCGTGCCCGCGGATGCGGACGCGCCGTGAGTAGTTGCCGGCGGCGATGTCCTCGGCCGCCCCAGCAAGCTGGGTGAGCGGCCGCGTGAGCGAGCGGCTGACGAGCAGGATCAGCAGCATGGCGAGCACCAGCGCGGCGCCACCGGCCTCGAGCAGGCGGCCCGCAAGGTCTCCGGCCGCCGCTGAAGCGACCAGGGCCTGCGGCTGGGCGAGCACGACGTAAGACGCTCCGATCGGATTGCGGGCTGGTGTGATTTTCGTTGCAGCGGCGAAATAGGCCTGGCTATCAAGCGTCGTCCGCGCCTCCAGGACGTTGGCCACACGCCTGGAAGGCGTGATTGGGATCTGCGCGACAAACATCTCGGTGCGCCCGCTGTCGAAGACGACCCGCCGCTGCGCGTCGAGCAAGAGCAGCCGGTTGCCACTCAACGTTGGCACGACGATCGAGGCCAAGCGATCCTCGAAATCGACGGGTGCGTCCAGACGGCATGTCGCCGCGCCCACGTTGGTTGGGAGGGCCGGTCGGTTGAGGCACTCCTGGTACTTGACCTGGAGAGTTACCGGAACCACTCCCCTATCCAGCTGGTCCTGCACGCTCTGGAACTCGAGGTCGCGAACCAGCACCCACGTCAGCGCGCCGCCGAGCAGCAAGCTCACGGCCACGATGCCGGCGGCTGCCGCCAGAAGGCGAAGTCGGAGAGTCAGCTTGCGCTCAGCTCCAGCCTGTAGCCGACGCCCCAGACGGTCTGGATGCTCGGGTCGGTGATGCTCGCGGCAGCCAGCTTCTCGCGCACCTGCTGCACGTGCACATCGACGGTCCGCGTGTAGCCGGGAAAGTCATAGCCCCAGACCAGGTCGAGGAGCTCGCTGCGCTGGAAAACGCGACCGGGATGCCGGGCGAGCAGCGCGAGCAGATCGAACTCCTTCGGGCGCAGCTGGACCTTCGCCTTGCCGAGACGGATCTCGTGGCGCTCCAGGTCCACCTCGAGCTTGCCGGCACGGATCACCTTGGGGAGGTCGGGTTCGACACGCGCCCGCCTCAGCAGGGCCTTGGCGCGGGCAACGAGCTCCTGGGGATGGAAGGGCTTCGTGAGGTAGTCGTCGGCCCCCACCTCGAGGCCGACCACCTTGTCGGTGACCTCGTCGCGGGCGGTGAGCATGATGATCGGCACCTGGCTTTGCTTGCGGATCTCCTTGCAGATCGTCAGCCCGTCGGTGCCGGGCAGCATGATGTCAAGAATCACCAGGTCGGGCTTGAGCTGGCCGAACTTTGCCATTACCTGATTGCCGTCCCCCACGCCCTCGACCTCGTATCCCTCGCGTGTCAGGTAGAGGCGTGCCAGCTCGACGATGTGAACTTCGTCGTCGACCACAAGGACCTTGGGACTCAAAACATTCGCCATAGCATCAATAGATCACCATCCCGTCAGGCCGATGTCGTCGCGACATGAGGGAAATGTAAACGTCAGCGCCGGGGCCGCCGAGGACGTGTCCCGTCCCTCGCAGGGGGAGGGCTAAGGTGGGGGGCCGCGCCTCGGGCCTTGCCTCGCGCAGGAGCCGCATCCCTGACCTTGCGGCGGGCTGGGGCAGATACCTCCCCGCTTGCCGGGGAGATCGAGCGCCGCTTGCGGCGCTCGGGTGGGGGGATGCCCTTGGAATCAGACGCTCGTAGCACGAGCCTTAGAGGGTTTCCGATCAACCCGAACCGATTCCGGATCTGATGCTCGAGATACCGCCGGTACGAGAAGTGCAGAAGCCCTGTGTCGTTGACGAACATCACGACGGTCGGAGCCTCTCCGCCGGCCTGGGTCGCGTACCCCAGCTTGAGCCGCCGCCCCTTGTAGCTCGGCGGCGGATGCGACAGGAAAGCCTCCCGAAGCACCCGGTTCAGCTCGTTGGGCGGCATCTTGATCCGCCGCTGGCCGACCACCTCCAGGGCCGCCGGCAGGATCCCCCCGATCCCCTCTTTGGTCCGGGCCGACACTGCGACGATGGGCGCGAACGGGGCGAACTTGAAGTCCCTGGCCAGCAGGGCTCGCCAGTGAGCCGGCTTCCGCTCGATTGGCGGCACGAGGTCGATCTTGTTGACCACGATCACCAGGCCCTTGCCCGCCTCGAGCGCATAGCCGGCGACGTGCTGGTCCTGCGCCAGCACTCCCGCGGAGGCGTCGAGCACCAGGAGCACGGCGTCCGCGCGCTCCATCGCGTGTATGCCGCGCATCAGGCTGTACCGCTCGATCTGGTCGCGGCTTGAAGACTTACGCCGGATGCCGGCCGTGTCGATGAGGACCACCGGGATCCCGTCGTAGATCAGCTCGGTGTCGATGGGATCGCGCGTCGTGCCGGGCACCGGGCTGACCAGCGCCCGCTCGTCGCCGAGCAGAGCATTGAGCAGCGACGACTTGCCGACGTTCGGCCGCCCCATGATCGCGAGCCGGTCGGCTTTCTCCTCGGCAGGCGGCTCGACCTCGGGCGGTGGCAGCTCCTCGAGCACGCGGTCGAGAAAGTCCCCAACGCCAATCCCGTGCTGGGCCGAGAGCAGGGACGGCTCGGCGAACCCGAGCTCCAGGATCTCGTGGGCGAAGTGGCGCTCGGTCGGCGAGTCTGCCTTGTTCGCGGCGACGATCACGCGCTGGCGCGAGCGGCGCAGCATCTGTGCGATCTCTCGATCGATCGGGGTCAGGCCCTCGCGGACGTCGAGCAGCAGGACGATGACATCGGCCTGGTCGATCGCGACCTTCGTCTGCGCCTCGATCGCCGCCTGTGAGGAATCCTTTGCCGTATCCAGGTCCAGTCCGGCCGTATCGACCACGGTGAACTCCCGCCCGCTCCACTCGGCGACGCCGTAAAGCCGGTCGCGGGTCAGGCCGGACTGCGGATCGACGATGGCCTTGCGCCAGCCTAGGATCCGGTTGAACAGGGTCGACTTGCCGACATTCGGCCGGCCGACGATAGCGACGATGGGACGGGCCACGTCGTCAATTAGACGGGAGGGGACCCCTCCGCCACAGGATCAGGGCGGCCGTGGCGCACAGGACCGCGCCCAAACCGAGGGCAGCTGACGGGCTGACGTAGGTCCACAGCAGACCGGCAGTAACACTTGATGCGAGGTCGGCAGCCCCGTTGATGCCGTTGAGGAAGCCGAACGCGGTACCAAGCCGGCGCTCCTCCACGAGCGAGCTGGTGAGCGAGCTCTCGATGCCGCTCACGACCGGGTTCTGCGCCCCGACAAAAAGCGCCATCAGCGCCAGGGCTATCCAGCCGTGGCCCACCAGGCCGACCAGACACGCGGCAGCAAAGGTCAGGTAAGCGGCCGCGAGCACCGGCGCTTTCCCAACTTTGTCCGCTAGCCACCCGGCGGGGAACGACACGGCGGCCCCGACCGCGTTGTGCGCGAGATAGAAACCGACCGCGGCCGCCAGCGCGGCGGAGTGGCTCAGCTCGGGCTGCATCAGCTGCACCGCCCGAAGCGTGAAGAAGGCGGTGGCGAAGTTGCCCGCTCCGAAAATCGCGACGGGCAACATTAGTCGCCAGAAGCCAGGTGGCATCGGCACCTTCAGCGACACGGGGTCGACGCGCTTGCGCCTTGGATCTCGTGTGAGCAGCGCGAAAAGCACGACGCACAGGACCCCTGGCACAAGCGCCACCCAGAAGATGGTTCGGAACCCGTGACCCGTCGACAGGAGCAAGAACGCGACGGCGGGCCCGAGCAGGGCGCCTGCGGTGTCCAGCGCCTCGTGGAAGCCGAACGCCTTGCCGAGGTCTTGCTTATCGACCGAGCCGGCGAGCATCGCGGAGCGAATCGGCTGTCGCAGCCCCCGGCCCATCCAGGCGAGCGATCGCGCGACGATGATCTGCGGCCAGCTGGTGATCGCGACCAGCAGGCCGAGGCCGGCGACCGTTGCGCCGTATCCGCCCACCGCCATGCTCTTGCGCCACGAGATGCGGTCGCTGTACCAGCCGCTCCACAGCTTGACCAGCGCCGATGAGCCATCGCCGATCCCTTCGATCAGGCCCACCGCGATGGCAGGCGCGCCCAGGCCCACGGTGATGAAGAGCGGCAGAACGGCGAAGACCATCTCGTAGTTGGCGTCCGCGGCGAAATCCGCGATTCCGATGCCGACGACGTTTCGGTTGAGCCACTTGACGCGGCGACCGGCCGGAGCTTTCTGCGCTGTCAGTCCACCACCAGCGGTTCGGGCTTGAAAGGACCGCCGTCGTTGTCCGCCACGAAGCAGTTGGCGTCGACCGGCTTGCCGTTCTCGATTGAAACAATCAGGTAGACGTATCCCGCCCATGCCCGCTCCGTGTCGAAGCGCGACGCCTGCGCCGGGTGATCGGGATGGCTGTGGTAGTAGCCCACGATGTCGAGTCCCTCCGCGTCCGCCTCGCGCTGGATGCGGATGTGGTCGCGCGGATCGATCTCGTAGCGATCGCGAGCCCGCTCGACGATGATGTTGCGCACCCGCCTCACCTCGGTGACGCGGCCTTCACCTCGCGGGCCGAGCATGATGCCGCAGATCTCGTGCGGGTAGCCCTCGGCGCCATGCTCTTGAATGGCCTCGAACGCGCTGCGGCTGATGTTCACCTGCGGCCGTAAAGTCCGGTTGAAAGGTAGCGATCGCCGGAGTCCGGGAAGACGGTGACCACCACCCCATCGTCGATCGTCTCCGCCAGGCGCCGCACCGCCCACAGCGCAGCGCCGCTCGAGTGGCCCACCAGAAGCCCTTCGGTGCGCGCCACGGTGCGGGCCAGGTCGTAAGCAGGCTCGGTCGGGCACCCCCAGATCTCGTCCGCGAGGCCGGGATCCCAGATCTTGGGGACGATCGCTGTCGGGATGTGCTTCAGCCCTTCGAGCCCGTGAAACGAGTCCTCGGGCTCTACCGCGATCGTCTTGATGGAGGGGTCGTGCTCTTTTAGACGGCGCGACGTGCCGACGAACGTGCCCGTCGTGCCCAGGCCGGCGATGAAGTGGCTCACGCGCCCACCTGTCTGCTGGAGGATCTCCACCGCAGTCCCGTCGTAGTGCGCTTTCGCATTCGCGGGATTCGAATACTGGTCCGGGTAGAAGTAGCTGTCAGGCTCGGCGGCCACCAGCTGACGCACCAGAAGGATGGCGCCGTCGGACCCCTCGCCGGGGTCGCTGTACACGATCTCCGCTCCATAGGCGGAGATCAGCGCCTTGCGCTCCGCGCTGACGTTCTTCGGCATTACCAGCTTCACGCGATAGCCCTTTGCCGCCGCGACCATCGCGTAAGCGATGCCGGTGTTGCCCGAGGTCGAATCGATGATCGTCTTCTCGCGGGTGAGCGCGCCGCGGCGCTCGCCGTCCTCGATCATCCACAGCGCGGCGCGATCTTTCACCGAACCGCCGGGGTTGAACCACTCGGCCTTCGCGTACACCTCGACGCGCGGAAACTCGCGCTCGAACATTTGAATGCGGAGTAGCGGCGTGTTGCCGATCAGCCGCGTGATCCCGGTGGTGACTGTGCTCGAAGGCATCATCAAAAGGATAGAAAGCCGGTCAGGCGGAGGAGAAGTGGACCAGGATGGCCCCTCCTACCACGTAGACCGCGGCGATCCCATAGCCGATCAGAGAGCGCCGGTACACGCTGCCACCCTCCGGAGCCAGGATGTTGAGGATCGCCTTCCCGATCAGATAGCCGGCGCCGAGAAGCGTGATGATCGGGGCGGGCCTCAACACCCCGTAGAGCAAGATGGCGCTGGCAGCCAGCACCTCGAACAGCTGGAGGGCTGTGTAGGCGGCCACTATGCGGAGATGGCTTGTGCGAAGTCCGTGACGATGTCATCCGCGTCCTCGATGCCGACCGAGACCCTCACCGTCCCCGGGGTCACGCCCAGCTCGGCCCGCTCCTGCGGCGTGAGCGACCGGTGCGACGTGATCTCGGGGTAAGAGATCGTGGTCTCGACGCCACCGAGGCTGGCGGCGAACGCAACGAGCTTGAAGCGCAACATCATTCGCTGCACGGCGTCTCGCCCGCCCTCGAGGTCGAACGCCATCATCCCCCCCGCTCCGTGCGGCAGCAGCCGGCTCGCCACCGGAAACGAAGGCGAGTCTTCGAGCAGCGGATGGTGCACGCGCGCAACGCCATCCATCTTTTGCATGGCGCGCGCCAACGCGATCGAGTTTTCGCTGTGCCTTCGCATTCGCACGTCGAGCGTCCGCAGGCCGCGAAGCGCTAGCCAGGCATCGAACGGACCAAGGGGCGTGCCGGTGCGGACGGAGCGAGCCCGGGCGGCGCCAATCGCCGTCGCGCTTCCAACCGCGACTCCGGCTAGCAGGTCGGAGTGCCCGCCGATGTACTTGGTCACGCTGTGCATCACGGCGGTGGCGCCCAGCTCGAGGGGCCGGCAAAGGATGGGCGACGCGAAGGTGTTATCGACGAGGAAGGGCACGCCGCGTTCGTGCGCGATGGCCGCGATGGCTTCGAGGTCCGGCACACGGCACAGCGGGTTCGTGATCGTCTCCGCCAGCACCAAACCGGCGCCGGCAAGCGCGCGGCGCGCGGCATCGAGGTCGGCCAGGTCGACGAAGTGGACCTCGTAACCGGCGGGCTCGAAATCCTGGCGCAGCAGCGCCATCGTGCCTCCGTACAGCTCACGAGTGGCGACGATGGTCGCGGGTCGAGGCGCCAGGGCGAGGATCGTGGCGTGCAGCGCGGACATGCCCGAGCCGGTCGCCAGTCCAGCCTCGGCTCCTTCGAGCTCGGCCACGGCTTTCTCGAGCATCTCGCGGTTGCTGTTCGAGTTGCGCCCGTAGTAGTGACCCGGACGCTCGCCCTTCGCCACCGCGTCGTAGTCGTCCAGGTCGGTGTAGACGTGAACCGCGGCCGTGCTGAGGTCGGGAGCGAGCGGGCTGCGCGCGCCCAGCTCGCGGCCGGCATGCACGGCGCGCGACGGAGGTTTCACCGCTGGCACGTCCCCAAACGCACGGCTGACGCCAAACGTGCGCAATCCGGAGGCTGCAGTCGCACGGTTGGTGCCAAACGTGCGGAATCGCGCTGAGCCGGTTTCACCGCAACTTGCTGCGGCCGGCGTAAACCGCCGATTCGCCGAGCTCGGCATCGATGAAGAGCAGCCGATTGTACTTCGCCACGCGCTCCGAGCGTGCGGGCGCCCCGGTCTTGATCATTCCCGCGCCGGTCGCGACCGCGAGGTCCGCGATGGTGGTGTCCTCGGTCTCCCCCGACCGGTGGGAGATGACCGAGCTGTAGCCCGCTTGGCGGGCGAGGTCGATCGCATCGAGCGTCTCCGTCAGCGTGCCGATCTGGTTCACCTTCACGAGCAAGGAGTTGGCGACGCCTTTTTCGATGCCCTGTTTCAGCCGCGTCACGTTCGTGACGAACAGGTCGTCACCGACGAGCTGGACGCGGCGGCCGATCGAGTCGGTTAACAGGCGCCAGCCGTCCCAGTCGTCCTCGGCCATTCCATCCTCGATCGAGACGATGGGATAGCGGCCGGTCCATTCGGAATAGAGACCCACGAGAGCGGTCGCGTCGAGCGAGCGGCCCTCACCTTTCAGCGTGTACTTGCCTTCCGCGTAGAACTCGCTTGCGGCAGGGTCGAGCGCGATTGCAACGTCGCGCCCGGGCGCATAGCCGGACTGCTTGATCCCCTCCACGATGAGCTTGAGCGCGTCCTCGTTGGAGCTCAAGTTCGGCGCGAAGCCGCCTTCATCCCCCACTGCGGTGGCGAGGCCCTGAGCTTTCAGCACCTTCTTCAGCGCCTGATACACCTCGGCCACAGCGCGCATCGCTTCGGCGAACGTGGGCGCGCCCACGGGGCAGACCATGAACTCCTGCAGGTCGACAGAGGTGTCGGCGTGCGCGCCTCCGTTGAGGATGTTGGCCATCGGCAGTGGCAGGGTCACGGCGCCGCTGTCACCCAGATACCGGTACAGCGGCACGCCCTTCGCCTGGGCGGCGGCGTGCGCCACAGCCAGCGAAGTACCGAGGATGGCGTTGGCACCCAGGCGCCCTTTGTTGGGCGTGCCGTCCAGCTCAATCAGCGCATCGTCGACGCCCTTTTGATCGAGCACGTCGAAGTCCCGCAGGCGGGTGGCGATCTCACCCGTGACGTTGGCCACGGCCTTCGTCACGCCCTTGCCGCCGTAGCGCTTGGGGTCGCCATCGCGCAGCTCGACCGCCTCGTGAACGCCCGTCGACGCACCTGAGGGCACGATCGCGCGGCCGCTCCCCTTTTCGGTGTGCGCGGTGACCGCGACGGTGGGATTGCCACGCGAATCCAGCACCTCGAGCGCAGTCAGTCCCGTGAGGCGAACCACTAGAGTGTCGCGACCCCGAAATTCGACGCAGATTCGCGACATCGGCGGCCGGAGCTAAGGAGAGGGTGGCGCAAGGAGGAGCGCATCCGGGATGCGTGACGACGCAGCGCCGGGCCCCTCGACGCTGGCTTCAGCGCCGCAGGCGCCCGGCCGCCTAGGCCGCGAAGATGCGAGGAGCTTCGGGGGCGCGACACTCCGTCGAAGTCTAGGGCTCGGGTTCAGGCCGCCGCGTGGGCCGGCCACGGCCCAAACCCCGCGTCGGTGCGCACGCTGAAGCCGTAGTTGAGCAGCAGCGTGGCGTCACCCGTCGAGTGCAGGGTGGCGTTGAGCACCACGACGATCAGGTGGCGCCCGCCTCGGGTTGCGGTGCCGAGCATGCAGCCGCCCGCGTTTCCGGTGAGCCCCGTCTTCAATCCGGTCGCGCCCGGATAGCTCCAGAGCAGGCCATTGAGGTTGTGCGGGTTGAACGCTTTGTGCTGTGAGGTGGCGGGGATGGCGACGTCCTTCGTCGCCGCGATTGCCGCCACATCGGGGTAGTACCGGTCGAGGTACGCCGCGGTATGAGCCAGGTCGCGCGCCGACATCCCGTGGCCTGGGGCGTCGAGGCCGCTTGGGTTCACGAAATGGCTGTCGGTCAGCCCGATGCTCTTGGCCTTCTGGTTCATCTGGCGGATGAACCGATCGCGCGGCACGATGCCCTGCGCCAGCGCTTCTGCTGCGTCGTTGCCGGAATCGAGGAACAGGCCGTCCAGCAGCTGCCGCACGCTGACGTGCTCGCCTGGCGAAAGCCCCATGACGCTGGGCACGATCTGCGTCGCTCCCGTCGTTACCTCGACCACCCGGTCGAGTGAGCCGGCGTCGTCGACCGCGACCATCGCCGTGATCAGCTTCGTGAGGCTCGCCGGCGCGCGCGATGTATCGGGATCTCGCTGCCACATCACCATCCGCGTGTCGAGGTCGACCAGGAACGCCGCCTGGCCGTGGATCGGAAGGTCAGGCTGTGGGTGAGTCGCGAGCCAGAAGTTCGAGAAGTTGAAGTGATCAAAGCTCGCGGCCGTGGGAGCGTTCGTGCGCTGAAACTGCAGGTTGAGCTTGATCGGGGCGTGCCGATTCACGGCAATGAAGCCGGTCGTCACCGCGCCGGCCAAAATCAATCCGACCAGGACGAGGCCGAGCGCTAACGCGACAGTGATGCGGTCACGACGGCGACGAGCACGGCCGCGTGTCCGCGAGCTCCCGGTATCTGGGACGTAGGCTGCGACGGCGGGACCCCCTAGCTGAGATGCGCGGGTTGGATTCTAACCGGCCGGAGCGTGCTCCGGTGCATACACGGGTGCAGGCGGCATGGCCGGCACCGGTGACGTGGTCGGTTCGTGCAGGCGAGTCGCAAGCTGGTCGCTTGCCGCTTCCATGGTCTGGAACGCGGTCGCGTCGTCCTTCTGGTTCATGAACACGGGCTGCCCATAGTCGTAGCTGCGCACCGCCTTCCACGTCGCGGCGACGAGCTGAGTCCCGTAGAAGGTGTACGTGCCGATGACGCCTTCTCGCGTCTCCTCCGACCACATCTGGTCGAAGACGAAGTTGCCGTGCGCGTACGTGATCAGCTTTCCGTGGTACACCTCGACGCCCTGGTACCAGTGAGGATGGTTGCCGATCACGATATCGGCGCCCCAGTCGATCGCGTTGTGGCCGATGGTCACGGGATCGTCTGGTGTTGGCACACCGCGATCGGCCATCGGCTGGCGCTCGTACTCCTTGCCCCAGTGAAACTGGACGACGACGATGTCGGCCTGCTGGCGCGCGCGCTCGATGCCCGCCTTCAGCGCCACCTGGTCGATTGCACGGCCGACGCCGTTGAATCCGATGAAGCCAAACTTGATGCCACGCACATCGATCACCGCGACCGGCCCCAGCCCTGAGCTGAGGATGCCGTGCGTGTTCAGCAGCTGGTCGGTCGCGGTGACCCCCTCCGCGCCGTAGTTCGAGAAGTGGTTGTTCGCGACGTTCGCGACTTTCGCGCCCATCAGGTTCAGCCCGTCGATGAAGCGCGCGTCGCCGCAGAACGTGAAGCTGGATGCCGGGCTCACCGGGCAGCCTGCGAACAGCGGCGACTCGAGGCTGATGTACGTGATGTCCGCGTTCTTTGTGTAGGCCGCGGTCGGCCGGAACGGCCACAGGAAGTCATGTTTTTGGGTCGCGAAGTAGTTGACGCCGCGCGCGGGGATGATGTCGCCGGTCACCAGCAGCGTGCGGATCTTGGTCGGGTCGAGCGGCGCGATGTAGGTCGGGTGGAACAGCTCCTGCAGGCTCAGGACGGGCGGCCGGCCCGTGCGGACCGCGAAGGACGGCTGGTCGGCAAAGTCCGGAGCGGCGACCAGCGCACGGACGCTGGAGGCCGTTGTGGGGACGGCGGCCAGGGGGGCGGCGGCGTTGCTGCAAGCAGCCAGTACCAGCGCGAGGGCCAGACCAAGTCCAACCCCCCACCGGCGCTGCGCGCCACCTCCCCGGCAAATGGGGAGGAGACTTGGTTTCATCTCGTTGGCAATTCTGCCAGCAGGTGCTCGATGGCGATCAGGCGGGCGACGTACGACCGGACCGGCTCACCAAGCTCGCCCGAGGCCCGGAACAGGACCTCGTTCCCCTCCGCCCGCCGCGTCTTCAGCATCTCCGCGTGGTTGGGGTCCAGGAAGCCCTGGAGCAGAGCCACCTCGACGATGCTGCCCAGCCAGGACGAGTACAACGCGACCTCTTGGAGCCGCGAGTCGCCGCCGGTGCCTGGAAAGGGCCGGTGCACGTGCTCCTCCCACAGCCGGCGGAGCCGCAGGACGCTGTCTGGCGCCCCGCTCTTAAGTGGTCCCCGCGGCTCACGGGGCCCCCGCGAACTCACGGCGGGAACACTCAGAGTTCGTGGGGTTTAGTCACGCCGAAGGCTCTGACTTCGTAGGGTTTTCAAGCCCCCGCTTTCAGCTGCGCGACGACGGCGTCGGCCACCTGGCTCGTGCCCACCGCGGTTGGATCGCCGCGCTTCTCCTTCAGGTCGTACGTCACGTTCTCGCCGAGAGCGATCACACGCGCGATCGCGCCTTCCATCGCGTTGGCCGCGGCCACCTCCTCGAGATGACGCAGCATCAAGACGCCCGAGAGCATCACCGCCATCGGGTTCACCTTGTTCTGGCCCGCGTACTTCGGCGCGCTCCCATGCGTCGCCTCGAACACCGCGCCGTTGGTTCCGATGTTGGCGCCGGGAGCGAGCCCTAGACCGCCGATCATGCCCGCGCCGAGGTCCGAAATGATGTCGCCGTACAGGTTCGGGCAGCAGAGGACGTCGTACTCCTTGGGCCTCAGCACGAGCTGCATGCACATGTTGTCGACGATGCGGTCCTCGAACTCGATGTCCGGATTCTTCTCGGCGACCTGCCGCGCGACCGCAAGGAAGAGCCCGTCGGTGTGCTTCATGATGTTCGCCTTGTGCACGGCGGTGACCTTGCGCCGCTTGTTCTTGCGCGCATAGTCGAAGGCGAACCGCACGATGCGCTCCGTTCCGCTCACCGAGATGGGTTTGATCGAGAGCCCGCTGTCGGGCCGGATCTTTTTTTTGAGCAGGCCTGAGATCTCGGTGATCAGGTGGTCGCAGTCGGGCGTGCCGCGCTCGAACTCGAGGCCGGCATAGATGTCTTCCGTGTTCTCGCGCACGATCACAAAGTCGAGGTCGTCGCGCAGGTTTCGCGCGCCCTTGTACGCCTTGACCGGACGGACCAGCGCGTAAAGGTCGAGCTCCTGGCGCAGCGCCACATTGACGCTCCGGAACCCACTGCCTATCGGCGTCGTTATAGGACCTTTGAGAGCAACCTTGTTTTTGCGAATCGAGGCGAGAACGTGCTCGGGAAGAGGTGTCCCGAATTCGGCGATGGCGGCTTGGCCGGCCTGCTGGACGTCCCAATCGAACTCGACGCCGGTGGCCTCGAGCACACGCACCGCCGCGTCGCAGATCTCAGGCCCGACCCCATCCCCTGGGACCAGGGTTACCGCGTGGCGCAATCAGTACCTACTGCCGGTTTTTGAAGTAATCGGCGTTGATCTTGATGAAATCGCGCCACTGCTCGGGAACCTCGTCCTCTGGAAAGATCGCGTCGACAGGACAAGGGTCCACGCAAGCGCCGCAGTCGATGCACTCATCGGGGTCGATGTAATACATGGTTGCAGCGTCGTCAGTGTGGATGCAGTCCACCGGACAGACCTCTACGCATGAGGCGTCCTTGACTCCGACACACGGCTGCACGATCACATATGCCACGGTCCGCAAGGGTACCATGCACCCGTAATGCCGGAAAGCGAGCCTAAGCCGAAGCTGATCGAACCCGTGGCGCCTGGCGCAGGCCAGGGGTGGAAGGCCGTGCTCAAGAACGGCAAGCCCGCCGTGGTCCACGAGATTCCGATCCCCCCTGCAGAAGCTGCAGCCGCGATTCCACGCCTTCAGAGGCTCGCGGACAACCGGCATCCGGCCCTCTCGCCCGTGCTCGCATGGGGCACAGATGCGAATGGAGTGTGGGTGGCGGTCGAGCCAAATGAGGGCACGCCGCTCTCGACGCTGCTGGCTCGCGGCCCGCTCACGCCTCCCGCCGCGGCCGCACTCGGAACCGCGGTACTGTCCGGCGTCGCGGCGCTGCATGAGGCCGGCATCGCGATGGGAGGCTTCGGCGCGACCGCGATTCGCGTCACCGGCAACGGTGAGGTGAGGCTCGCCGGCCATCCCGCCGCCGCAGTGCGAGGTGCGCCGTCGCAGAGCGACCTACGGGCTGACGTTCGGTCGTCCGGCATGGCGGTTTGCGCTGCGTTCGGTGTCGACCCGGCAGGAGCGCCGGCTCCGCCCAACATCCCTCCCGGTCTGGTCGTGACCATGCGATCAATGGCCAGCGGCGCGATGGGGCCGGCCGCGGACCGTGCGCAGGGCGCGCTGCGCGAGATGGCCGCGGCCCTACTCGCGCCGGACCGCGCGGTGGCGGCGCAGTCCGAGCTTGCACTCCGAGCCGGCGGACGGGAGACACCCGGCATCACACCGTTCATTCCCGCAGGGGCAAAGCCCGAGACGCCTGCACCCGCGGCCCCCGCACCTCCCGTCCCTGCCCCCTTCGTGCCGCCCACGCCGCGCGAAGAAACACCGGTCCGGGCGCCGGTCTCCTACGACGCCCCGCCGCGGCCGATGCAAACCTACCCGGCGATACCGGCTCCGACCTTCGCGCCGCCGACTCCTCCGGCGGCTCCCGTACCT
>CATPBO010000073.1 GCA_955652835.1 Candidatus Dormiibacterota bacterium | reverse complement strand
TTCCAGGACGACGCTGAACGCTCCCGCCTGCTCGAGCTCCTTCGCGTCGGCGAGGATTCGGTCGGCTTGAGCCTGACTCTTCCCCTGGACCTTGAAGCCACCCATCTGGTGGACGAATTGGGGCGTGAGGCCGAGGTGACCCATGACCGGGATGCCGAGCTCCGTCAGGCGGCGCGTGATCTCGACGATGCGGCCGCCACCCTCGAGCTTGATCGCGTGCATGCCGCCTTCCTGGAGGAACCGCCCAGCGCTCGCCATCGCCTGCTCGGCGGAGACGTGGTACGACATGAACGGCATATCGCCGACAAGCAACGCCTGCCGCGAACCGCGCGCCACAGCCTTGGCGTGGTGGATCATCTCGTCCATGGTCACCGGCAGCGTCGTCGGGTAACCCAGCATCACCATTCCGAGACTGTCTCCGACCAGCAGGATCGGGATGCCCGCCTCGTCGAGGATCCGGGCGCTCAAGTAGTCGTAAGCGGTGAGCACTGGAAAGCGTCGGTGCTCTTCCTTGAATCGCTGAACGTCCAGCACCGTTGTCATTCGCGACGTCTCCTTCGGGTCGCTGCCGGTTCTCCGGTCAACGCCCTGTGCATCCGCTCGGCCGCCGCGGGCTCAAGGCCCGCCTCCACTGCGATCTCGAGCGCGATCAAGCCGAGCATACGATATAAGTCCACGAGCGGCGGGCTGGCCGAGCCGGAGAGCGCGGCCAGGTGGCGCTGGACCGTGGTCACGTCACCCCGCCGCACCGGTCCGGTGAGCGCAGCAGCGACGCCCCGCTTGCGCACGTTGGCGAGCGCCCCCTCTGTCAGCGCAAGCAGTCCAGAGGTCGCCTCCCTTTCGCTCCAGCCGGCGGCTTCGAGGAGCTGCACGGCCTGGCCCAGCAGTGCATCGACGTAGTTCGAAGCGAACACCGCCGCGGCGTGGTAGATCACACGTTCGCGGTCGCCCACATGTTTCGGCCTTGCGCCAAGGGCGCGGGCGAGTCCTGCCAGCAGGCGCTGCAGCGGTGTGCGACTGGCGTCCACCGCGACGACGATGCCGCGGAGCGCCGCCGGCGAGCGCGGCTCCGGGAACGACTGGAGTGGGTGAAATGAACCGATGGGATGCCGCGACCGGAGAGCGTCGAGCGCGTTCAGAGTCAGGGCTCCGCTCAGGTGCACAAAAGCGACGCCATCTGGTATCCGACTGCCGGCCGCCGCCAGACGTTCGCCCAGGGTCGAGACGGCGTCGTCAGGTACGGCTAGAAATACGATCGCATCAGGCGAAGCACTCAGGCTGCGGACAAGCGCCGGGATCCCTTTCCGGGCCGGCCGAAGCTCCGCCCGCCGGCCGGCTGCGTTGAACGCCCTCGCCAACGTACGGCCCAGGTTTCCCCGGCCGACTACGAACAGAATCTGAGGCGTGCTGGCTAGGAAGCGGTCGAGCTGGCGGCGGCGGGCGCTTGGGGCGCTTCCTGGGCAAGGATCTCGTCGAGCTCCCTGCCATCGAGCGTCTCGACGACCTTCAGCTTCTCGACCACCGCGTCCATCTGGAGACGCTGCCGGGTGAGGATCGACTTCGCGGTCTGGTAGCCGTGGTCGACGATGCTGCGGATCTCCTCGTCGATGATGGCGGCGACTTCCTCGGAGTAGTTCCTCTGCTCCCCGAGATCGCGACCCAGGAAGACCAGCTCTTCTCGGTGACCCATCGCCACGTTGCCCAGCTTGTCGGACATGCCCCACTGGGTCACCATCCGGCGCGCCATCTGGGTGGCCTTCTGGATGTCGTTCTCGGCACCGGACGTGATGTCACCGAAAACGATCTCCTCAGCGACTCGGCCGCCCATGATCCCGGCGATCTGGTCCATCAGCTCGTCGCGAGAGATGAGGTACTTGTCCTCTTCGGGCAGACTCATCGTCCAGCCCAGCGCCATGCCGCGCGAGATGATCGAAACCTTGTGCACCGGGTCGGTGTGTGGAAGCGCCTTCATCACGAGGGCATGACCCACCTCGTGGTAGGCGATGATCTCCTTCTCGTGGTCTGAGATACGCCGGCTCTTGCGTTCGGGACCGGCGATGACCCTGGCGATCGCCTCCTCGAGCTCGTTCATCCCGATCACCTTCTGGTTGGCGCGGGCGGCGAGAATCGCGGCCTCGTTGATCAGGTTGGCCAGGTCGGCACCGCTAAACCCTGGTGTCTGGCGCGCGAGCACCTCGAGGTCGACCGTCGAGTCGAGCGGCTTGTTGCGCGCGTGCACGTCGAGGATCGAGCGGCGGCCCTTGATGTCTGGGCGGTCGAGCGTGACGTGGCGATCGAAGCGCCCTGGTCGCAGCAGCGCCGGGTCCAGCACGTCAGGCCGGTTCGTGGCCGCGATGACGATAACGTGAGTGTTCGTGTCGAAGCCGTCCATTTCGACGAGCAGCTGGTTGAGGGTTTGCTCGCGCTCGTCGTGGCCACCACCGAGGCCGGCGCCACGCTGGCGTCCGACCGCGTCGATCTCGTCCACGAACACGATGCACGGCGAATTCTTCTTCGCCTGGTCGAACAGGTCGCGGACGCGGCTGGCGCCGACACCGACGAACATCTCTACAAATTCCGAACCGGAGATCGAGAAGAAAGGCACGCCGGCCTCTCCGGCCACTGCCTTGCTCAACAGCGTCTTGCCGGTGCCGGGAGGTCCAACCAGCAGCACGCCTTTCGGGATACGGGCCCCAAGGGCCACGAATTTCTCGGGGTACTTCAGGAACTCGACGATCTCTGTCAGCTCCTGTTTTGCCTCATCTACACCTGCCACGTCCGCGAAGGTGATCGCGGGCTTGTCGCCGGCGATCAGGCGCGCCCGAGACCGACCGAACGAGATCGCCTGGTTGTTCCCGCTCTGCGTCTGTCTTAAGACCCACCACATGAAAGCGGCGATCAGGATCACAAGGATGATGTTGGGGAGCAGCACGCTCAGCAGGTAGCTGCCGCTGTTGTTCTTGTCGAAGAACACGTCCACCTTGTCCGTCGTCTGAAGCTCGGTGAGCCACGCGGGCCCGCCGGTGGAGTCCGGAAGCACGACGTTGTGCTTTTTGCCCTGCGCGTCGATGGCGATTCCATCGGTGCCGTTGATCTCGAGGGACTTGACGTTGCCACCAGAGGCATTTGTCATCAGCTGCGAGAAGTGCCAGTCGTTCGAGCTCCCGCCGTTCTGGAGCGATTGCCACGTGAACCAGAACACCAGGCCGAGAACGACGACCAGTGCGAAATAAAACAGGCTGGAGCGGGGGAAACGACTCAACTCGACTCTCCTCGAGGGCTGTTCGGCGTTTCTAGCCTAGCAACTTTGGGCGTCCAACGGTCCGGCATTGGCGAGATTGCGACGTGTAGGGCGGGCTGGCCCGCGACGCTTGCGAGATCGGCGTCCACTGTGATTCCGGGGACCCACGCGAGCTGATCGCCGGCGAAAACCAGGGGCCAGGAGTCGCGAGCTTCGCGCGGAACCCGCGCGTCGACCAGGATGTCTTGCAGCTTGCGCGAGCCCCTTCCACCGGCCGGACGCATGCGCAAGCCCGGCTGCCGGAATCCCACGCGCACGCTGAGGTCAGGTCTCAGATGCGCAGCCTCCGGATCGTCGCAGCCGAGGCATTCTCGGACGTCGAGCTGCGGCACGCTGCGGACCTGGGCGAGACGGTCTGCGGTCGGGATGACTTCCATGTGATGTCCCACGATACGAAAACGCAGACCGCAAGGAAGATCGACGCCCCGGCCACCGCGTCCGCCGCGAGCCAGATCAAGCATCGAAGCGAGGTGCCTGCGTGAGAGCGCGGGCAGCGAGCCGCCGGCGTGTGCGTACAAAAGCTTGATCAGCTCGACCGCTACCGGTTGCGGCATCCGTGCCACTTCCCAGCGGGCAGGCGGGCCGGCGACGAGCACTGCTTGGGCCTGTACTTCAATCGCCTCCTGGGTGGCTGATGCCTGCCGTGCGGCTGCGAAGAACCGGCGGCGGATGCCTGGGCGGTCCCGCTCGAGTTCTGGGAGGATCTGGTGTCGCAGTCGTGCACGCGCGAATTTGAGGTCCGCGTTCGCCGGATCTTCGTAGGCGCTGACTCCGCGCTTTTCCAGGAACTCCACGACCTCGCTTCTCCAGACCTCGAGCATCGGTCGCACGTAAGCGCCGCGACTTGCCGGCATGCCGCGTAGGCCCGCGAGTCCACACCCGCGCATGAGGTGGAGCGCCGCACCTTCGACCAGGTCGTCCGCCGTATGGGCCAGGGCGACTGCTTGAGCGCCAGTCCGGCCACGCGCCCGCCCCAGGAATTCGTAGCGAAGAGCGCGCGCAGCGGCCTGGACCGAGCCTCGAGGCATCGGCGAATCGCGACGCTCCGCCACCAGCTCCACGTTCAAACCGGTGCACAGCGTGCCCACCTGTTCGGCCACCTTCTCGGAGCCCTCACGCAACGCGTGGTCGAAATGGGCCGCCGTGATATCGAATCCAAGCTCATGCATCGCGACAAGCAAAGCTGTCGAATCTGGGCCGCCTGAGACCGCGACGAGCAGCCGAACTCCCGGCTGGACAAGGCCGGATTTCTGGATGCCGTCGATGAGAGGCTCAGAGGAGTTTTTCCGCGGCATGGTGGTGCCGGCTGGACTCGAACCAGCGACAACGCGATTATGAGTCGCGCGCTCTACCACCTGAGCTACGGCACCGTGCAAGCCGGGCCCGAGCCGGGCGCCCTCAAGGAGAAGATCCTATCTGGCGGTCTGTGCCCGCGCCTTGAGCTTGCGCTTCTTCACGCGTCGCTTGGCCAGCGCCACTCGCTTCCTCTTGTTCAAGCCTTCTCCAGTACCGATTCGGATCAGAGCCATGGCCGGCTCGATGGTTGGGAGCAGATTGGTTGCGGAGGTCGGATTCGAACCGACGACCTTCGGGTTATGAGCCCGACGAGCTGCCGCTGCTCCACTCCGCCCTCAAAGTATACCGCCGCGCTTCCGAGCGGCCGGTGCGCGCCTCAGTGAGTGTGGGGCGACGCCGAGGCCGATACCGGTGGAGTCGGCGACGGTGACGGCGCTGCGGTGACGAGGTAGAGGCGCTCCTGCGGTCGGGAGTACCCGTTCAGCCTGGCCTCCTCTTCCGCCGCCGTGCCTGACGTGATGGCCTGGACGTCTTTCTTGTAGCCCTGGTTTTGCGCAGCGAGGACTGTGTTCTGGTGGCGCAGGTCCGCCACCTGCTGGCTGAGCTTGTGCCCGATGTATGCCTCCTGGGCGAAGGCGATACCGGCCCACACCAGTGCGACCAGAACAGCTGCAACGACAAGCGCATGGCGCATCCCGAAAGCGCTGCGCAGCGTGCCGGACGCGACGATGACTCTGTTGTATCTCATGCTGGGACGTAATCAGGATTCGAAGTGGAAGCCGACTATAACAAACGCCCCCGAGATTAACCGCCGTCTCAGGCGCTTACTCGGTTTCCTCCCAGCGCAATGCGAGCTGCTCTGCATCGAGGTCGCGGAACGTCTTGCCTTCTTCGCGCAGCGACGCTTCGGTCCTGGAGAAACGATCGCGGAACCGCTGACCCGCGACCCGCAGCGCGTCTTCGGGATTGACCTTCAGCCGGCGCGCCAGGGAGACGATGGCGAAGAGCAGGTCGCCCATCTCGTCAAAGGCCTGTTGTGAATCGGTCGCGGTGGCCAGCTCGCGGGCTTCTTCAGCTACGGACTCGGCGGCTTCCTTCGCCGAGGTGAAATCAAAGCCGACGCGGGCGGCCCGCTTCTGGAGGCCGAGCGTCCACGCAAGCGCCGGCAAAGTCGCGGGCACCCGATCAACCACGGACCCATCGTCGCCGGACTTCCGCGCCTCGTCAGCCTTCTGGTGCTCCCAGTTGCGGAGCACCTCGTCGGCGTCGGCGACGGAGGTGGTGCTGAAGACGTGTGGATGGCGCGCAACCATCTTTGCCGCGACAGCCTCTGAAACGTTCGCCGCATCGAACCGGCCTTCCTGAGCGGCGATCTCGGCATGCATCGCCACCTGCAGAAGGAGGTCCCCGAGCTCTTCCATCATCTTGGCGTCATCACCGGAATCGATCGCCTCGAGGAGCTCGTATGTCTCTTCGAGCAGGTACGGCCTCAGCGATTCGTGCGTCTGCTCCCGATCCCAAGGGCAGCCGCCGGGCGCGCGAAGCCTCGCCACGACCTCGAATATGGCTTCGATTCCTGGCTTGTACGGCCTTTCGTTCGATTTCGACACGGGCTCTGATTCTGCCACGGCCCTAACTCCCCGGTAGCGCAACGGCGCGAGCTGACTCGTAAAGCTCGGCCATCTCGTCCAGCAGCCGCAGAAGTTCCTGCTGCCATCCCTCTCCCTGCCGTCGCATCTTCAGACGGTTGGGCGCAACGGCAATCCGGCCGGCCATCCGGCGCGACAGCTCGTCGACGTCGAGAAAGCGCTCGGGATCGACCCGAATCACGATGTCGTGGCCTTCTGCCACCACACCGCGCAGGCCCATCCGTTGTCCTCGCAGCTTGATGCGTAGCGAGTAGGCGAGGTTGTCGAGCTGCTTTGGGCCGGATCCGTAGCGATCCTCGAGAGAGCGAAGCACCATGTCGAGCTCTTCCTCGTCCTCGGTGCCCGCAAGCTGCCGGTACGCGCCGAGCCGCAGCTTCTCGTCGCGAATGTAGGAGCGGGGAATGAAGTGGTCGAGCGGCAGGTCCAGGTTCATCTCAGTGGTCGAAAGCACATCGCCGACTGTGGTTTCCTCGGACCCGCTTCGCATCTTCGCGACCGCGCCCTGCAGCATCTGCAGATACATCTCAAATCCCACGGCGGCGATCGCACCGTGCTGCTCAGTGCCCAGGAGGTTTCCCGCTCCGCGGATCTCGAGGTCGCGAAGCGCGATCTTGAAGCCCTGCCCGAGCTCGTGCAAACCGGAGATGACGTCCAGCCGCTTGTCGGCCTGCTCGGTCAGTGAGCGACGCGGGTCATAAAGGAAGTAGGCATATGCGCGCCGTCCCGATCGACCAACCCTGCCACGCAGCTGATAAAGCTGGGCCAGCCCGAAACGATCCGAGCGCTCGACGATGATCGTGTTCACGTTCGGGATGTCGAGCCCTGACTCGATGATCGTCGTACAGACCAGCACGTCGTACTTGGCCGATTCGAAGTCAACCATCACGTGAGCCAGCTCGTCCTCGCCCATCTGGCCGTGTCCGACTGCAACTCGAGCCTTCGGCACGAGCTGCCGGATCCGCTCGGCCGCCTTCTGAATCGTGCGCACTCTGTTATGGACGTAGTAGACCTGGCCTCCGCGCTGAAGCTCGCGGGTGATCGCCTCACCGACGAGCTCGTCATCGTCTGCCGTTACGTAGGTCTTGATCGGCTGGCGCTCTTCCGGCGGAGTCTGGATCACACTCATGTCCCGGATACCACCCACGGCCATGTGCAGCGTCCGCGGAATTGGAGTCGCCGAGAGTGAGAGCACGTCGAGCTGCGTGCGCAGCTTCTTCAAGCGCTCTTTCTGCATCACGCCAAACCGGTGCTCCTCATCGACGATGAGCAGACCGAGTCGCTTGAAGCGGACGTCACGCTGCAGAAGCCGGTGCGTACCGACGACGATATCGACCTGACCGGCCTTGATGCCTTCGATGGTGCGGACCTGGGTCTCGTCGTCGACGAATCGCGAAAGCATCTCGACCACCACAGGAAATTTGGCCAGCCGCTCGCAAAAGACATGGAAGTGCTGCTGGGCAAGCACTGTGGTCGGCGCAAGCAGCGCCACCTGCTTGCCGCTCATGGCCGCTTTGAACGCGGCGCGGAGAGCAAGCTCGGTCTTACCAAACCCGACGTCGCCGCAAAGGAGGCGATCCATCGGGCGATCGGACTCCATGTCGGCTTTGATCTCCGCAAGCGCGGCGACCTGGTCGGGAGTCTCTTCATAAGGAAAGGAAGACTCGAGCTCCTGCTGCCAGGCCGTATCC
>CATPBO010000072.1 GCA_955652835.1 Candidatus Dormiibacterota bacterium | reverse complement strand
TTGGCTGCGGTCTTCTCGGTTGGTGTCACTTCGTCTCCACCGGGGTGGCTTCGGCGCCGTTGGCAGGGGCAGCTTTCCCGCCGCCTTCCTGGCGCCGGTAGGCAGCAGCCAGGCGCTTGCCGACGATCTGCTCGACCTCTTTGCCGCGCAGCTCGGCCACCTGCTGCGCGGTGCGCAGCTGCTGCAGTGCCGCGAGCGTCGCGCGGACTGTGTTAATGGGGTTGTTGGTGCCGTGGGACTTGGTGAGAATGTCCTTGATGCCAGCAGTCTCGATCACCGCGCGCATGGCGCCCCCGGAGATGACGCCCGTGCCGGGGGCCGCCGGCTTCAGCATGATGCGAGCCGCCCCCCACTTGAGGCGGACCTCGTGAGGGATGGTCGTGCCGACCATCGGGACGGTGATCATGTTGCGCTTGGCTACTTCCATGCCCTTGCGGATCGCCTCGGTGACCTCACGCGCCTTCCCAATACCCGCACCGACGCGACCGTTCATGTCGCCGACCACGATCAGCGCGCTGAACGAGAACTTGCGCCCGCCCTTGACCACCTTGGCCACGCGGTTGACGCGTACGACCCGGTCGGCAAGCTCGGATCGCTCACCGCTCGAGTGGGGGTATCGAGATCCCATTATTTAGTTAGCCCATCCTTTCCCGGTCTGAAATCGCGGTGGTTGGGTGCGGATTTCAGACCGAAGTGACCATGGCGCCAGGTGGCCTGGGTTCCCCGGGCCACCTCCCCGGTGAAAACGGGAAGCGCGAAAAAAGCTGCTAGTTCCGAGGTCGATTGCAACGCAGGCGCCATCGTCACGTTAAAACTCCAGTCCGGCTTCGCGGGCGGCGTCCGCCAGAGCCTTGATTCTGCCGTGGTAGAGGAACCCGCCCCGGTCGAAGACCACCGAGCTCACGCCCGCAGCCTTCGCCTTGGTGGCGATCGCCTTGCCGACCTGCGCGGCCTCGGCCATGCCGTTGCCCTTCGCCTTCAGCTCGACGGTCGACGCGGCCGCCAGCGTGCGGCTCGTCCCATCGTCGATGAGCTGGGCATAGACGTGGTTGAGGCTGCGGAAAACAGCCAGGCGCGGACGCTCCTGCGTGCCTGCCACGTGCACGCGAACGCGCCGATGGCGCTTCGAGCGGCTGAGCTTCCGGTCTGTTCTTTTGATCATGCGGCGGTCTTGGCACCCTTGCCGGCCTTGCCAGCCTTGCGGCGGATCTTCTCGCCCCGGTACATGACGCCCTTGCCCTTGTAGGGCTCGGGTGGCCGCAAGCGGCGCAAGTTGGCCGCGACCTGGCCGACGTCTTCGTTCGAGATGCCTGAGACCGAGAACTTGGTTGGGTCCTGGACGTCGATCGTCACGCCCTGGGGCGGCTTGAACCTGATCGGGTGTGAGAAGCCGAGGCTCAGCACCAGCTCATCGCCCTGCTTGGCGACGCGATAGCCGACGCCGACGAGCTCGAGGTACTTGACGAAGCCGACATTCACGCCGGTCACCATGTTGTCGACCAGGCTGCGCACAAGGCCGTGGAGCGCGCGGTGGCGGTAGCCGTCGGAGGGACGCTCGAAGATGAGCTGACCGTCCGCCTGCTTGACAGTGATGTCGGCCGGCAAGGTGCGTTCGAGCTGGCCCTTTGGACCCTCGACCTTGACATGGCCCGGCTGCAGGGTGACCTTCACCCCGGCCGGCACCGGAATCGGCAGCTTTCCAATCCGCGACAACTTTTTCCTTGTCTCTCCTAATCACCCCACGAAATCTGCGATTTCGCGGGGACCCCGATTATCTTCTCCGTGTCACCAAACATATGCGAGGACTTCGCCGCCGAGCCCCTGGCGGGTCGCCTGGCGCCCGCTCATGACTCCTTCGGCGGTGCTGAGGACGGCAATTCCGAGGCCACCCAGGACCCGCGGGATCTCGGTCTTGCGCGCGTAAACGCGCAGGCCAGGGCGGCTGATCCTCTTCACGCCCGAGATCACCCGAGTGCGATCGGGGCGGGCCTTGAAGATGATACGCATCGTCTGGCTGGTTCCGTCGGCTTCGACCTCGTAGCCGGCGATGTATCCCTCGTCCTTCAGGACGCGGGCGATCTCGAGCTTCAGCTTCGAAGCGGGCACCTTGACCTCGGGATGCCGGGCGGCGTTCGCGTTGCGGATCCGTGTGAGCATGTCCGCGATGGGGTCGCTGACAACTCCCGAGGAAGCGCGCTTCACGGGCTTTGCGTTGTTGGAGCTCTTCGCGATTGCTGTTGCCATCACCAGCTCGACTTCGTCACGCCGGGGATGCGTCCCTCAGCGGCAAGGTTGCGGAAGCAGATGCGGCACATGCCGAACTTGCGGTAAAAAGCGCGCGGGCGTCCGCAGATGCGGCACCGGTTATGGAACCTGACCTTGAACTTCGGGTGAACAAGGTCCCTTTTCCAGCGCTCGAGTTGTGATTTCTTCGCCAAACTTTCCTTACCTCTTCTTGAATGGCATGCCGAGCCGCGTCAGGAGACTGCGCGCCTCGTCGTCGGTGCGGGCCGTGGTCACGATCGACACTTCCAGCCCGCGAAGCTTGTCGATCTTGTCGTAGTCGATCTCCGGAAAGACGACCTGCTCGCGCAGGCCCAGCGAGTAGTTGCCGCGGCCGTCGAAGCCTTCCGGGTTGACGCCGCGGAAGTCGCGGATTCGGGGGAGCGCGACGCTGAGCAGCTTGTCGAGGAAGAACCACATGCGCCGGCCGCGCAGGGTCGTCTTGATGCCGACTGTCTGGCCAGCCCTGAGCTTGAAAGCGGCGACAGACTTACGCGCCTTGATGAGGGCCGGCTTCTGGCCGGTGATGGTGACGACGTCGCCCACTGCCGCCTCGAGCGCCTTGTCGTTATCCTTCGCCTCGCCGATGCCGATGTTCACGACGACCTTGGCGATGCGAGGCACCTCCATTGCGTTGCCGTAATCGAACTCCTTCGTCATC
>CATPBO010000071.1 GCA_955652835.1 Candidatus Dormiibacterota bacterium | reverse complement strand
GGCTCAGCGGAGGTCCTGGCAACGCCTTCATATACGTCCGCCCGGACCTGATCCCACGCGTCCGCTCGCAGGGCACGGGCTGGTTCGCCACGCGAGACCCCTTCTCCTTCACCCTGCAGGAGCTGGTCTTCGCCGAGGATGCCCGCCGCCTCGAGACCGGCACGTGGGCGGTGCCGTCGCACTATGCAGGCCTGGCCGCGCTGGAGCTGATCCTCGAGGTCGGCGTGGCGAACATCCAGGAGCGCCTGCGCGACTTGACCGATCGCATCCTCGAGCGCTGCGACGAAGCCGGCGTCCGGACGTTCACGCCGCGCGACCGTGAGCTGCGCTGCGGGATCGTGACGCTGGAGAGCGAGCACCCGGAGGAGGTGGAGGCGAGACTTCACGCCGCTGGGGTGATCGTCGATTCGCGCCCAGGCCGCATCCGCCTGTCACCTCACTGGTGCGTGACCGAAGAAGAGCTGGAGCGGGGAATGGACCTGGTCCTCCACCACCTCGGAGCACGCACCTAGGTGGATTCCGCACCTCTGTCGCCAAACACCCCTGTGCACCACGCTGAATACGCATGTTTGGCGCCAGACGTTCCCCCTACCCTAGCTTGTTTTTACTTCAGCTCGGCTGTCGCTCCAGCTTCCTTCAAACGCGCGACCGCCTTGTCCGCGTCCGCCTTGCTGACATTCTCGAGGACCGGCTTCGGAGCCGCGTCCACCAGGTCCTTGGCCTCCTTAAGGCCGAGCTGGGTCAGCTCGCGGACCGCCTTGATCACGTTGATCTTGCTGTCGCCGACCGCGGTCAACGTCACGGTGAACTCCGTCTGCTCCTCTACCGGCTCCGCACCGGCGCCTGCCGCAGGCGCAGCCGCCACGGTCGCCACCGCAGCGGCGGCCTTGATGCCGAACTCGTCCTCGATCGCCTTCACAGCCTCGACGACGTCGAGAATGCTCCAGTCTTTTAGGGCCTCGACGAAGTCCTTCGGGGTGATCTTGGTTGCCATGTCTACGCTGCCTCCAGTTTGGTTTTGTACGCCTCGAGCGTGCCGAGAAGCTGCTGAAGCGGTGTCTGCATGATTCCAACGAGCTGGGCCACGGGTGACTGAAGCGTGCCCATGAGCTGGGCGATAAGCACCTCACGAGACGGCAGATCAGCCAGCTGCTTGATCTGGTCCGAAGAGAAAACCCTGCCTTCGACGAGCCCGCCGACGACGTCAAGCTTCAGCCGGGTCGTGCGGACGAACTCGTTGATCAGCTTGGACGCAACGCTCAGGTCGTCGTAGCCAAACGCGATGGCGACGGGTCCCTTGAGCTCGTCCTTGAGGGCCGGGAAGCCTGCTGCCTCGGCGGCGCGGCGGGCCAGTGTGTTCTTGACCACGCGGTACTCGACGTCGGCGCCCCGGAGCTTGCCGCGCAGCTCCTGGATCTGGCTGACCTTCAGCCCGCGGTAGTCCGTGAGCACGGCGACCTTGGCCTTCTTCAGCTTCTCGGTTAGAAGCTCGACCTGCTCCGCCTTCTGTTCTTTGCGAGCCTTCGGCAAATAAAAAATCCTCCCTGCCCACACATGCTGAGGCAGGAAGGATCCACGTGTCCTTCACTTCTTTCGCCTCGGTAGGAAATTGAGCGGGCGTGACGCCCCGCACCTACGGTCTAGGGCAGGGCGCGATTATACCGAGGTGGCGCCGGACTCTTCCAGCAGCTGCTTGATGCGCACCAAGGTCTGCGCTCGCCGCTCCGACATCTGCCTCAGGATGGCCGCGCGCCTGAAAGCAATCCCGAAGATCGCCGCCGGGAGCGAGAGGATGGAGCGATGCGTGAACTCGATTCTGGTGCCGCCGGCCGCGGGTTCGAACTGATAAATTCCGGAGCTCGCTTGAGGGTCCCTTTGAATCGCGGTTCCGAATCGAGCGCCCGGCTCGAGGGCCACGACCTCCTCGGAGGCCTCGACTGTGATCTTGCCGTCCCGGCGCACCCGGTCATGAATGACGGTGCCCAGGTGCACGGGAATCTCCACCGGGTGGGCGAGCTCGATCTCCGGGACGTACAAGGGCCAGTTGTTCGGGTTGCTGACCAGCTCGAATGCGGCTTGCGGCGAGCAGCGGACCTCGACGGCAGATCGCATGACGATCGTTCGATTTCCGCGCGGCGTCCAGAAGAGCACCCACAGAACCGCGAGCCCGAAATAAACCGTGGCCACCCGCCAATCGATCACAGCGACGATGAAGGATTCCGCCACGACGAAACAGCCGATGCCTATCGCTGCCAACCTCAGCTCCTCCTCCGCCGCACCCGGCCGCGGTGGCCCGCCTATGCGGCGCTTCTGGAGCCGCCGCATCCGCTCCAGAAAGAGGGCGCCGGCCACGAGTGTTAAAACGGCAAGGGACAGAAAGTAAGGTTTTCCGTTCGGGAGCTGCCCCGCGCCACTTGTGAGGAGCAGCACCGCGAGGGCGGCCATCACTGGCAGAGCCACGAACCCAACCGCGAAGACGTAGCGGGCGAGCGAGCTCAGCCTGATATTCATCACACCCCGCGCGGTTTGGCTTGAGCCTTCTCCCAGTCCTCGCGCAGCACCTCGGTGATGATCTCGTCGACCCACTGCCCGTCGACGAAGCGGTCGGCGCGATGACGCCCCACCTCGTGGTACCCCGCGGCCGCCTGTGCGCGCCCGCTGGCCTCGTTGCCGGCGAAGTAAGAGGACTTCAGCTTGCGAAGCGGCAGCTGCTTGAAGGCATAGGTGGAGCGCAGCTGCATGGCCTCGCGGCCGATGCCCTTGCCCCACAACGACCTATCGCCGATCAGTGTGCCGGTGGTTCCGAAGCCGTTTTTCCAGTCGATCTCGCGGATGCCTGTCGTGCCCACAGCGCGACCATCCACCTCGACCACCCAGATCACCGAATTCGGATCTTTCGCGGTGCTGTCGAGCCACTCCTTCTCCATGTCGATAGAAGGAGGATTGCGCAGCTCGAGAAAGCGCGTGGCTTCGAGATCCTCGAACCAGGTGATCATCACAGGCGCGTCCTCGGGCTTCGGCGGCCGAAGTCGAACTAGCTTCCCCTGGATGACCGGGCCGTACATGGCCCAAAGTTTATGGTCCGATTCCGCACGTTTGGCGCCAACCGAATCTATGAGTCACCCAAATTCCGCACGTTTGGCGCCACCGGTGGGTATCCCGGCAGCCGGACTAGCTGGCGGTGTGGAGCTTTGCCGCTTCTTTGACGTCGACCGGGACCGACGGCCCCTGCGTCGCGGTCAGGAAGAACGTGCGCAGGTACTGGCCTTTGGAGGTGGCCGGCTTGTTGCGGATCAGCGCATCCACCAGCGCGGTCAGGTTCTGGTGCAGCTGCTGAGAGTCGAAGGAAACCTTGCCGATCGGCGCATGGACGATCCCGAACTTGTCGGTCCGGAACTCAACCTTGCCGCCCTTGACCTCACGCACCGCACGGGCGACATCAAAGGTCACCGTCCCCGACTTCGGGTTCGGCATCAGACCGCGCGGACCCAGGATCTTCCCGAGCGGGCCGACCTTCGACATGATGTCCGGCGTAGCGACGGCCGCGTCGAAGTCCGTCCAGCCCTCGGAGACCTTCTTCACCAGGTCGTCGCCGCCCACGAAATCGGCGCCCGCCTCGTGGGCCTCCTTGGCCTTGTCCGCCGTGGCGAAGACTGCAACCCGCACCTTCTTGCCAGTGCCGTTGGGCAGCACGACCGAACCGCGCACCATCTGCTCTGCGTGGCGCGGATCGACGCCGAGCCGGATATGGGCCTCGACCGTGGCGTCGAACTTCGAGATCGACGTCTCCTTGGCCAGCTGGACAGCCGCAGCCGGGTCAAGCCCGCCGTTGCCGTTGCTCGCGATCGCCGCCTCGACCTTCTTGGCGGCCTCGATGTACTTCTTGCCTCTCTTCTTCGGCAACTACGTGAGCCCTCCGGCGCGGTCGACCAGAGGTCTCACGTTCACTCGACGACCTCCAGGCCCATCGACCGCGCGGTGCCTTCGATCATCTTCATCGCCGCCGAGTCGTCATAGGCGTTGAGGTCCTTGCGCTTGACCTCAACGATCTGGCGCAACTGCTGTCGAGTCACGCGGCCGACCTTCTCGCGGTTCGGCTTCGGCGATCCCTTTTCGATCCCGGCAATGCGCTTCAAGAGGTTCACCGCGGGCGGCGTCTTGAGGACGAACGAGAATGAGCGGTCTTCGTAGATCGTGATCTCCGCCGGCACGACGTCGCCGGCCTGCGCCTGCGTGCGCTCGTTGTAGGCCTTGGTGAACTCCATGATGTTGATGCCGTGCGGACCCAACGCGGTGCCCACCGGCGGCGCGGGAGTTGCCTTGCCCGCCTGCAGCTCGAGCTTGAGGATCGCTCGGACCTTCTTCTTGCCCATCTGAGTAGCTGTTCTCTTCCTTTATCTATTGACTATTGCGTGTGATGCGCTCAGTGGACCTTCTCGACCTGCAGCAGGTCGAGCTCGACAGGCGTCTCGCGTCCGAACATGTTGACCAGCACTTTCAGCTTGCCTTTCTCCGGGTTGATCTCATCGACCTTGCCGTGGAAGTCCGTGAACGGTCCGTCGACCACGCGCACCGACTCGCCGACCTGGAACTCGACCCGGATCTTCGGCGCTTCCTGCTTCATCTGCTTCTGGATCGCCCGCACCTCTTTTTCCTGAAGCGGCACTGGGCTGTTAGCGGAGCCGACAAAGCTCGTCACGCCAGGGGTGTTGCGGACCACGAACCAGGACTCGTTTGACATGACCATCCTGACCAGGATGTAGCCCGGGAAGATCCGCTTCTGCACATGACGGCGCTTGCCATCCTTGATCTCGATCTCGTCCTCCATCGGGACGAGGACCTGAAGGATCTTGTCCTGCATATCCATAGACTCGATCCTCTTCTCGAGGTTCTTCTTCACCTTCTCTTCGTGGCCCGAGTACGCGTGGACCACGTACCACTGCGCTTCTTGCTCGGCTGTTGTGGCGCTTTTCTCTACGGCCATCACTTGACTCCGTTGTAGATCAAGCGCTTGGCAAGCTCACCGAGGAGGTAGTCGGTGCCTCCGATGAAGATGCCCAGCACGATGACCGTGAAGATGACGACCAGCGTGTAGCGGTACAGCTCTCCGGCCGTCGGCCAGACGACCTTGCGCAGCTCCTCGTAAACCTCGCGCAGGAACCGTCCGGGAGCAAACTCCGAAGACGGCCGCTCTGCACGCTTGTCGGCTGTTACAGCCATTGGCTTACTTGGTCTCCTTGTGCTCGGTGTGCTTGTGGCACCACTTGCAGTATTTGCTCAGCTCGATCCGGTCCGGATCGTTCTTCTTGTTCTTCACGGTGGTGTAGTTGCGCCGCTTACACACTCCGCAAGCTAGGGTGATGATGTCTTCCATAGTTGGCTCTTTGGTGGGGGCTGAAAAGAAAAAAGCCTAGGTTTCCTAGGCGCTGTCAATAGTAGCAGAGGTCTTCATCGCTGCTCCTCACGGGAGCAGGATTTGCCTCAAGCTCTCTCTCAGCCAGGCCGTATAGCGCTCCGGCGTCCAGCCCCGAACCACCCTGAGCAGGTGGTGAACCTCCGGGCTGGTCATCGTCCACACGATGGCGGCGGCGTCATCTTCGGTCAGCCCGGCCTTGAGCGGGCCGTTGTCTACAACCCAGGAGACGAGCTGCTGCAGGTTCCGATACCGGCCCTCCTGCGCCTTGACCCTGAACGCCGCGATGTCGGAATCCACGGCCGCGGCTCCTCGAATGATGTCGTCCACCGGTCGAGCTCGCTCGATGATCGCGCTCAGGTCGGTGGCAAAGGCGGTGATCTGGCGCGCCTGGTCGGTCTCGCGGCGCACCGATTGCGGCCCGGGGCGGTCCAGCAACTCGATCCTTGCCTCGTCGCCCCCGACACGCACATCCAGGAGCGACTTCAGCACGCTCCGCTTGCTTCCAAACGAGGCATAAACGGTATCCACAGCCACCTCGGCCTCAGCGGCGATGGCCTCGACCGTGCTGGCCGCGTAGCCGCGCTCGCCAAAGAGCTTTTGGGCCGCGTCCAGGATGCGCATCCGGGTCTGCCCGGCCTGGTGCTTGCGGAGAGCCGAGTCGTAAGGCCGCCTGGGCTTGACGGTGGGCACAGTTTCATCCTACTATACCGGTAGTCATCCTAGTATTCCTCGGATGAATTGAAGGAGATAAGCACATGACTGGTCCGGGCAACGAGGCAATCTACCGGCGGCTGATCGAGGAAGGCTTCAACCAGGGCAACCTGGCGGTGGCGGACGAGCTCGTGTCGCCTGGAGCGCGCGAGCATCAACGCGGCTCCGAGGATGGCCCTGAGGGCGTCAAGAAAACGATCAAGTACCTCCGTTCGGCGTTCCCCGACTTCAAGATCACCATCGACGAAGTCGTGGTGTCCGGCGACAAGGTCTGGGCGCGCCAACGCGGCGGCGGCACCAACCTGGGCAGCTTCGCCGGCCATCTGCCCAGCGGCCGGAAGGCGTTCACCGAAGTGATCGACATCTGCCGTATCGAGGACGGCAAGATCGTCGAGCACTGGGGCGTACCGGACCAGCTTGGCATGATGATGCAGCTCGGCCACATCACCCCACCAGCCCGACCGGCGACCGTCTCCGGTTAGGCCGCCTGGCCCGGTCCAGTGCGGACCGGGCCATATCATTCGCTCGATGGCCGCATCGAAGATCGCGGTGCTGCACGGCGACCAGACCGGGGAGGAGCTGCTCCGCGAGGCTTTGCGCCTGCTGGAGCGCGACGTCCTCGGGCTGGAGCTGGAAAAGGTCGACTTCGACCTCTCGCTGGAGGAGCGGCGGAAGACCCGCAATCAGGTCGTCATCGACGCCGCGGAGGCCCTCCGCGAGTTCGGATTCGGGATCAAAGCCGCCACCGTCACCCCCGAGGGAGCCGGCGACGTAGG
Organism: Candidatus Dormiibacterota bacterium; assembly: GCA_955652835.1. GTDB lineage: Bacteria > Chloroflexota > Dormibacteria > Dormibacterales > Dormibacteraceae > Palsa-870. The sequence continues at coordinate 4,243 of CATPBO010000071.1, read as the reverse complement.
CAGTCCGAACGCGATCCTGCGCAAGCAGGTCGACGGCCGGGTGATCGTGCGGACCGGGCGGCGCATTCCGGGAGTCCGGCCCCTGGCCGGTGTCCACGCCCCCATCTCCGTCATCCGGATGGCGGTCGACGACGCCTACGGCGCGAAGGAGTGGCGGGAAGGCCACGACCTCGACGAGTGGGCGTATCGCACGGAGAAGATCAGCCGCCGGACCTGCCGCATCGTGGCCGAGTACGCCTTCGCCCATGCCAAACGCATCGAGGCGAAAGTCTTCGGTGGCCCCAAGTTCACTGTCAGCCCGGTGTACGAGGGCATGTTCAAAGAGGAGCTGGACGCCGCCGCCGAGCGCCATCCCGACGTCCGATACGATCCCCAGCTCATCGACGCCACTTACGCCCTGCTGCTCTCCACGACCGGCGAATCACTGGTCATCCCGGCTCTCAACCGCGACGGCGACACCCTGTCCGACCTGGTGCTGAAGATGTTCGGCACCATCGCCGGCGCTGAGTCGGTCCTGCTCGCGTTCGATGACGCCGGCGCCGTCACGGTCGCCATGACCGAGGCGCCGCACGGGACGGCTCCGGCCCTGCAAGGCAAGAACGTAGCCAATCCGATGGCGATGATCCTCGCCGTGGCGTCGCTTCTCGGGTACATGAAGAGCGACGGGGCGCATCATGCGTCGCGTGTGATTTACGAGGCGGCGCTGGAGGCGGTCTCGGACGGGGTCCGGACCGCCGACCTGGGCGGTCACGCCTCGACTACGGATTTCACGGACGAGGTGATCCGCCGGGTTCGCCTGAAGATCGACGTGTGGAGCGCTTTGGCAGACGTCGAAAGGTAAATATCTGGCCCTCGGGGATTCCTACACGATCGGCACCGGCGCAACGAGCCCGGCGCACGCCTGGCCATCGATCGTTGCGGCGCGGCTCACCGAGCAGACCGGCCACAACGTCGAGCTGACCAACCCCGCCGTCAACGGCTTCACGACGCTGGACCTGATCGACAAGGAGCTCGCCCTTGTCGAGCGGCTCAAGCCCGACCTCGTGACGGTTCTGATCGGCGTGAACGACCTCGTCCGCGAACGCACACCGGACGACTACCGCGCCTCGCTGGTCCGGATCTATAAGGAGGTGGGCGCTCAGATGCAGCCGGACGGCCGGGCGTTCGCCATCTCGATCCCCAACTGGTCGGTCGTGCCGGCTGCCCGCGAATACGGCGACCCGGAGCAGATCCGCCACGTCACGGACACCTTCAACGACGTCGCCCGCGAGGAGGCGACTTCGCGACGGTTTGGCTGGATCGATATCACCGCGGCCAGCATCTCGGGACTGGGTACGGCGGGATGGATCTCTTCCGACGGCCTCCACCCCGGCGACAACCAGTACGCGGCATGGGCCGAAGTCATCTGGTACACCATCCGCACCGCCTGGAGTTAGTTACCTCCAACCTCCACGCTCGCCGGGGAGGCTTACCTCCCCGCCTGCCGGGGAGGTCGGCCGTGTCCTTGGGGGTCCCCGCGCTTTTGGTGCGCGGGGGCACCCGGGTGGGGGGATGCCCTTTTGCTAGACCGTGATCCTCTTGAACGACTCCGCATAGCGGAATCCACCCTTCTTCCCCACCTCACGGTGGCGCTTGCGCATGAACTTCTCGAAGTCCCACACGCGTCCCGGCTTGGCGACCTGGCTCTTGTGCTTGCGCAGGGCCGCAATCTTCTGGTCGAGCGTCGAGCTGATGTCGACGAGGTGGTCGCCTGAGGTCCAGAAAGGAATCCAGACCTCCTTCACCTCGTGCGCCTTCAAACCCTCTTTGAGGAGGCTGCGGAAAGCCCGCGGATTGCGCGAGTCCGGATACACCGCGGCCATCGTGGCTTCACCGACGGCAAGGTGATCTGGGTGCGATCCGCCCATGGGCGCGTCCAGCACCCGCCCCGGGATGTGCGTGATGACCAGCTCGGGCTTGTGCTTGCGGATCATGCGGACGATGTCATGGCGGAGCTTGAGGTCAGGTGAAAGATGCCCGTCCTTGTAGCCCAGGAACTCGACCTTCTTGACACCCAGCACGCGAGCGGCGGCTTTCTGCTCCTTCTGCCGAATCGCGACGAGCTCAGAGTCCTTCTGCTTGGGGTCTTCCCCACCCTGCGAGCCGTCGGTGACGATCACATAGGTGACGCGTGCGCCGTCCTTGGCGAGCTTCGCGATCGTCCCGCCGGCGCCGAAGTCCGGATCGTCCGGGTGCGCCGACACCACCAGCACGCTTTTGAACTTGGAATTCGATGAGTTGGAGCTGGACCTGGAAATGCGCCGGGCGGGCTTCCGCGTTGTTTTCTTTTTTGTGGCCACGTCTTTGACATTAAGCGATCGAGGAAACGGTCTGTTCCCTCACTACCTCTCCGCTCGCCGGGGAGGTCGGCTCTACCGGGTCGGGTGGTTACCTCCCCGTTCGCCGGGGAGGTCGGCGCGAGGCGCCGGGTGGGGGGTTCCGGCTGGCTTCGCGCTTGGGCTTCGCCGGCGCACCCAGCGACGCGAGTGGGATCGCCGGCTCGATCGGCTTCCACAAAGCCTCCAGCTGCTCGGGCGTCAGGCGAGCTCGGGACGCGATCACCCTGCCGCCGAACGCGGCGGTCTTCACGGCCGCCCACCCCACGCTCCCCGCCATGCGCATCGGCACGGTGACAACTGCAGCGAGGGCGGCGGCCTCCTCGGCCGGCCTGGCGCTGCCGTCAGCGGTTGACTTCGACAGCGCCCTGGAGGCGTCTTCGTCGACGCTCCACTGCCGCGCCAGGACAGCGGATTGGCTCACGCCTATCCGGCCCACCGCTGTGACGTAGCGGGAAACCATCGCGCCCAGCGTGCGCGGATTGGTAACCGGGATTGCGGATGCGAAGGGCGCGTAGGAGGCGGCGAACTTGATCGGCGTCAGGTGATGCCTGCGAACCAGCGCAGACACCGCATGCCAGGCCGCCACCGCCTCGTCATCCGACCTGCGGCCGAAAAAGTCGATCAGCGCCGTCCCGGCATTGACCAGGGGAGCTACCGCCTCCTCGTTCGCCGCCGGTGCTGCCGCCGCGACCTTCTCCCAGTCGTGCTTGCTGAGGGACGCCAGATGATGTGCGAAGCCGGCCCCCTTCACGTCGTCGAGCGGTATCGAGTGCGCAAAAGGTGCGTACATCTGCGTCACCTGGTCGCTGTTCATTCGACCGTGCGACTCGACCGCGTAGCCGGCGCGCTCGACGGCGGCGAAAGCGCGGCAGCGGGTGAACATGTCCAGCTCTTGCGTGCCTTTGATCGCTGCCAGCATCGATCGCACGGCGGCCGACGGCTCGGCGCTGCTGTCGCCGGTGGCGCTCACTACCAGCTTGCGGCGGTCCAGCACGCGCAACCACTTGATCGGCGTGAGCTCGGTGACGCCCTTGATAAAAGTCGCGACTTCGGCACTGTTCGGTCCGTACGGAGTCGCCGTCGTGGCGGGCGCCGGCACTGGGACGCGGCTCCTGGGCGGTTTGATCGCCTTTCCCCGCGCGGATGCGGGCTTTTGGTCTTCGGTCAGCGAGGCGAGTGGAATTGCAGCCTCCAGGGGCGCCCACAGCTCGGCGACCTCTTGCTGCGTCAGGTCCGCCATGCAGCCGAGCACGCGCCCTCCATGCACAGCCGTGCGCACTGCAGCCCAACCTGAGTCACCGGTGACGTGCGCAGGGATCAGTGTGAGAGCGGCCATGGCGACTGATTCCTCGCCTTTGACATCCGAGTGCTTGGCCACGGCTTGGAGCAGCGCGCGTGAGGCGGCGGGCTCGATCCGCCACTTGTGAGCGAGGCTCTCGATCTGTCCGGCGGAAAGAGCTTCGAGCGCCACCATGAACCGCCGGGTCATCGGGTCGAGCACGTCCGAACCCGAGACCGGGATCACCACCGAGAACGGGGCGTAGTGGGCAGCGAACTTCAGGGCCGGAAGGTGATGCCGCGTGACCAGCGCCGACATCGCCTGCCAGGCGGCAACCTGCTTTTCTTCGCTCTTTTTCGCAAGCGCGTCGAAGAGCACCTGGCCCGCGCTGGACATGGGCTCGGACATGGGCTCGCCGCCGCTGATCGCCGCCTGGATCGCCTGCGCCCCCTGGCCAGCGCCCTCCTTGGTCACCGACGCGACCAGCTGCCTTGCGGCCAGCACCTGCCTCCACTGTGAGGGCGTCAGCCGGGCGACCGCCTCGACAAACGCCACGACCTCTGCTGTGTTCGGTCCAAAGCGCAGC
>CATPBO010000070.1 GCA_955652835.1 Candidatus Dormiibacterota bacterium | reverse complement strand
GTCGAGGTCGAGGCCGGTGCCAGCGTGTGGTTTGGCGCTGTGCTGCGCGGCGACGAGGCTCAGATCAAGGTCGGTCAAGGGGCAAACATCCAGGACAACGCGGTCCTGCACTGCGCGACAGATCTTCCGACGGTACTCGAGCGAAATGCCAGCGTCGGTCACTCCGCCCAGCTCGAAGGCTGCGTCGTCGAGGAGGGCGCAGTTGTGGGTATGGGCGCGACCATGTTGCAGCGCAGTCGCCTTGGCTCGGGATCCATGCTGGCCGCGGGAGCCGTGCTGCAAGAGGGCGTGGAGATACCGCCCGGCCACATGGCCGCTGGCGTGCCGGCCACGGTGAGGAAGGCGCTGGACGGCTCTTCGACCAAATGGGTGGGCACTACAGCGAAGCACTATCAGGACCGCGCCGTCACCTATCGAGCAAAGCTCAAACCGATCGACCGACCATGACCATCGCGCTGCCCGCGCGCGCCAAACTCAATCTCGACCTTGCCGTCCTCGGTCGCCGCGACGACGGCTTTCACAACGTGCGCACGACTCTGCAAGCGGTCGACTTGCACGACCTCATCACGCTCACACCGGCAAAATCGACGGCTCTCACCATCTCTGGCATCACCCTTACCAACACACAAGACAACTCCATCCTTAAAGCCCTTGCGGCTCTCGAGGAAGCAACCAAGCACCAGTTGGCAACACGAATCCACCTCCACAAGCGCATCCCGCCCGGCTCCGGCATGGGCGGTGCCAGCTCAGACGCCGCCGCCGCCCTCAGGGGCCTGGCAGTGCTCCACCACGTCGTCGCCGACCTGCCGGCAATCGCGCGAAAGCTCGGTGCGGACGTCCCCTTTTTTCTCGCCGGCGGCACAGCGATCGCTGAACAGCGCGGGGATCACCTGACGCCCATCCCGACCCACCCCGCCTGGTTCGCCATCGCCTGGCCCGGAGTCGAACTGTCGACCTCGGACGTTTATCGTGCGTGGGACGAAATGCCTGGTGACCCGCCGAACCACCTCACAAGTGCCGCCATGCAGATTGAACCAACCCTTCATGAATTCGCCAATGCCCTTAACAGCCTCGGCGCCGGTTGGCAGATGACCGGGAGCGGGTCGGCATTCTTCCGGCGCTGCACCGATGAGCAATCGGCTCGCGAATGCGCGGACAAACTGGTTTCTCTGAAATGCTGGACCGCAGTGGCGCACGCAGTCGGGCCCTGGGCGTGAAAGACAAAAAGCCGATTCGCAAGAAATCGATCCGCAAGACAGCCGCCGTGTTGGCCGGAAAGGCCACCGGCGCGCTCAGCCGCGCTAGCGGCCGAGGTGGTGGCACCACTTTGCCAGGCGATGTCGCCCGCGCTATCGACCCGCGCGTGCTGAGCAAGCTCGCAAGCGACCTCACTCAAGGCTCGGTCGTCATCACAGGCACCAACGGCAAGACCACCACGGCCCGTCTCGTGACCTGGCTGCTCGAGGGCGCCGGGTACAGGGTCGTCTCCAACCGCGCCGGTGCCAACCTCATATTCGGTGCCACAGCCGCGGCGCTCAACAAGGCCGGCCCTGATGGCCGGCTCAGAGCGGACTGGGGCGTTTTCGAGATCGACGAGGCGAGCTTGCCGAAAGCTGTCGCGGAGATCCAACCCAAGGCCACCCTCGTCCTCAACCTGTTTCGCGACCAGCTCGACCGCTACGGCGAGCTCGAGTCAATAGCCAAGAAGATCGAATCCGCGCTGAGCGCCCTGCCCGATAGCAGCACCGCCATCCTCAATGCTGACGACCCGCGTGTCGCCGAGATCGGGCTGGGGCTGCCAAAGCCGCCGCTCTGGTTCGGCCTCGACGACATCAGAGTCGCAATGCACGACCTGCCTCACGCCGCAGACGCACGCACGTGCCCGAAATGTGGGGCGAGCCTTCATTTCGACGCCGTCTACGTCGGCCACGACGGGGTATATGAATGTCCAAACCACGACTTCGCGCGGCCGACCCCAAACATCACCGCGACCAATATCAAACTCGACGGCTTCGAGCGCTTCTCAGCCGACATCGCTAAGACGCACATCGAAATACCGCTTGGCGGCCTGTACAACACCTACAACGTGCTCGCCGCATTCGCCGCCGGTCGCACCCTCGGCCTCAAACCGAAATACATGGCAGAACGTCTGCGAAACGTCGAAGCAGCGTTCGGGCGCCAGGAGCGGATGGAGTTTCGGGGCCGCCACCTCAACCTGGTTCTCTCAAAGAATCCGGCGGGCTTCAACGAGACACTGAGAACTGCCGTCGACCTGGCCAAGGGCACCAACTTCTTGATCGGCCTGAACGATCGCAAGGCGGACGGCACCGACGTCTCGTGGATATGGGACGTCGATTTCGAGCAGTTGAAAGCAAAGGCCAAAGTCGTCGTGCCTGCCGGCAGCCGCGCTCACGACATGGCCGTCCGCCTCAAGTACGCCGGCGTGCCCGCCGAGCCGCCGCAAGCCGAACCCGGACGCGCCCTCGACAGCCTCATCAAGGCCACTAATGAAGGCGACACCGCCCACCTGCTGTGCACCTACACAGCCATGCTCGATCTGCGGGCGGAGCTAGTCAGGCGCGGCTGGGCCAAGCCTTACTGGGAGACTTAGCGAAGATGCCCAGAAGCAAAAAGCAAGCCTTCACCGTCGGCTGGCTCTACCCCGACCTGATGAACATCTATGGCGACCGCGGCAACATCCTGACGCTGCTCAAACGCGCCGAATGGAGGGGCTTTGAGGCAAAGCTCATCGAGCTCGGGCGCGGCACGACCCAGCAGATGGAGGAGGTCGACGTCTTCTTCTTCGGCGGCGGCCAGGACCGCGAGCAAGCGCTCGTCTACGCGGACCTGCTCGAGTTCAAACAGCCTCCACTCGAACAGGCGGTGCGCAACGGCGCCGGCGTGCTCGCGGTGTGCGGCGGCTACCAGCTCCTCGGCCACTACTACCAGACCGCGGATGGCGAGCTGTTCCCCGGCATCGCCATGATCGACGTCAAGACCGAAGCGGGGAAGAGGAGGTTCATCGGTGACGTGGTCGTCGACGCCAACATCGACACCCTCAACCCGAAAACCCTGGTTGGTTTCGAAAACCACAGCGGCCGCACCTTTCTAGGGCCGAAGGCCAGGCCGCTGGGCAAAACCAGGCTGGGCTCCGGCAACAATGGCAGCGATGGAATGGAGGGCTGCCTGCAGGGCACCGTGCTGGGCACGTACATGCACGGCTCGCTGCTACCGAAGAACCCGCACCTCGCGGATTACCTGATTCGAAGCGCCCTCATCCGACGGGGCGTCGACGAGCTTTCACCACTCGACGACTCGGTGGAGCTGGCCGCGCACGAACGGATCCTGCAGCGCGCGCAGCACGCCCAGTCCCGGTAGCGGCCCCGTTCGACCCCGCCGCCGGTGGTCTTGGCGTCAGCGCCTCGCGCAGCACCTCGTCAATCGATTCGATAAGGACCAGCTGCATCTGTTTTCGAAGGTCAGCCGGTATGTCGTCAAGATCCGCTTCGTTGCGTCGAGGCAGCAGCACGCGCCGCAATCCGGCGCGGTGCGCACCCAGCACCTTTTCCTTGATGCCGCCGATCGGCAGCACTCGCCCTCGCAGAGTGATCTCGCCGGTCATCGCCACGTCCTCGCGCACTGGCCTGCCGGTCAGCAGCGAAGCCATCGCAGTCAACACGGTGACGCCCGCCGATGGCCCCTCTTTCGGCTGCGCGCCTGCCGGCACGTGCACATGGATGTCGTTCTTGTCGAAGAGCAAAGGATCGATGCCTAACGACGACGCGCGCGATTTCAAATATGACAGCGCCGCCGACGCCGACTCCTTCATCACTTCGCCAAGCTGGCCCGTCAGCTTCAGCTCACCCTTGCCGGGCGTCAGCGCGGCCTCGACGAAGATGATCTCGCCGCCGGTTGGCGTCCACACCAACCCGGTGGCGACGCCGGGGCGGTCGATCCGCTCGGCGACGTCGTCGTAAAAACGCCGCTTGCCAAGCGCCGCACGCACACGCTTCACGTCATCGACTGTGCGGCGGGAGCGTTTGCCGACCGCCATGTCGGCGACGTCGCGCCGCATGACCGACGCGATCTCGCGCTCCAGGTTGCGCACGCCGGCCTCGCGTGTGTATTGACTGATGATCAGGCGGATTGCCTCCGTGG
>CATPBO010000069.1 GCA_955652835.1 Candidatus Dormiibacterota bacterium | reverse complement strand
GTTAAGAACCACGTCCTGATCGAGACCAAGGCCAGGACCGGCGTGGTCGACATGGGCAGCACGGTGCGCTTCAGCGAGGACGGTGCCGGCGAGGAAACCTATCGGATCGTCGGTCCCGCCGAAGCCGATCCGAAGGCGGGCCGGGTCAGCTACGAGTCAGCGCTGGGCAAGGCACTCATCGGACACCGCGTTGGTGAGGAGGTCGAGATCAAGACGCCAAACGGGTCCTACAGCGTGCGAATCGTCAGCATTGAGTAGCACCACGATCACGAAGCCGCTGGAGGATCTTCGTGCCTGGATGGCGCGTCACAACCTGGACGCCGCTTACATCACCAAGCCCGTGTCGATCGCCTATCTCACGGGCTTCCACGCCGAGCCTTTTGAACGCTTGATGGCTCTCGCGGTGCGGCCGGATCGCGCGACGCTCATCGTGCCCGCGCTCGAGCAGGAGAAAGCCAGCCGGCATGCCGACCAGGCTGAAGTCGTGTCGTGGCGTGATGGGCAGGACGGCTACGCGCTGGTGCGCATGGCGCTGGAGGGTTGCGCCGAGGTCGGCGTCGAAAAAGAGCACCTGACCCTGCAGGCCGCCGAGATGTTGATCGCCCGCACGTCCACGCGCGAGATGGTGGACGCGGGCCCGGAGATCCGGCGCTTGCGACGGACCAAGAATCAGGTCGAGCTCGACAAGCTTGCGCGCGCGGCGGCGATCACCGACGCCGTTGGCAGCGAGGTCATCGACCTCCTCCGCCCCGGACAGACCGAGCTCGAGATCTCCGTGATGATCGGTGCCGCGATTGGCGACCACGGCGGAACGCTTTCGTTTGAAAGTCTCGTGCAGTCCGGACCCAACTCGGCTCTGCCACACGTGCGCCCGACGAGCCGAAAGCTCGGCGTCGGTGATTTCGTCCTGCTTGATTTCGGCGCAGCATTCGACGGCTATCTTGCCGACACCACGCGGATGGCCGTGGTCGGTGGGCCGAGCGATAAGCACCGAGAGATTCACAGCCTTGTGCTTGCCGCACATGACGCCGCGATTGCGGCGGTGCGGGCAGGCACCACCACCGGCGCGGTCGATGCAGCGGCTCGACAGGTGATCGAAGCGGCCGGCATGGGCGATCGGTTCTTCCACCGCACCGGCCACGGGCTTGGTCTCGAAGCGCACGAAGACCCGAGCCTTGACCCAGGCTCGGCGACTGTGCTCGAGGCCGGCATGGTGTTCACCATCGAGCCAGGCGTGTACATCCCGGGGTGGGGCGGCGTCCGCATCGAGGACGACCTTGTCGTTGAGCGGTCGGGCTGCCGGATGCTGACGAGTGGCGATCGTTCGCTGCGGGTGATCAGCGAGCACTGATGCTCGCCCCGGGCATGCGCCGGACCGCGCAGCGGACGATGGTCTACAACGCCATCGTCAGTTTGGGCGGCCACTGCACGGCCGATGAGATCGCCACGGAGCTTCACAAGAGCAAGCCCGGCTTTCCTCGCAGCACCGTCTACCGAGCGCTTGACGCGCTCACGGCGTCGGGCTCGGTGTACGCCGCGCATCTCGGCGAAGGCGCGACTTATTACGAGCTCGCCAGTGGTGATCACCATCACGCCGTCTGCCAGGTTTGCGGCGGGGTGCTTCACATCCAGGAAGAGCTGGTCAGCGCGCTGGAGACTCATCTCGCCGAGGGCCACCACTTCAAGCCCCTGCGGACGGAGGTCCTGGTCGTCGGCATCTGCGATTCGTGCTCGCGAACGCCCGGTCGCAGGGCGGAACGCAGGCGCACCATCGACCCGCATTTCCACTTCACCGACGACGGCTGACGTGCTCTAATCATCCCGACGCGGCCGCTTCGATTCACGCGAGGGGGAACATGGAATCCAAGATCGTCGGCACAGTGATGCCTGTCCTCGAGCTGAACATGCAGCCCAACGAAAAGGTCTTCGCCGAGTCAGGGCAGCTGGCCTGGATGTCAATGGCCCTGCAGATGCAGACCTCCACCTCCGCCGGCGGCCAGCAGGGAGGCTTCATGGGAGCCCTCGGCCGGGCGGTGGCCGGCGGCACGCTGTTCATGACCGAGTACACGGCGGTCGGCGGCCCGGGCCTGCTCGCGTTTGCCGCCAAGCTGCCCGGTCAGATCCTGCCGATGGAGATCGCTCCCGGTCAGGGCTACATGGTCCACCGGCACGGCTTCATGTGCGCGACGATCGGCGTGCAGTTCTCGATCGGGTTTCAGCAGAGGCTTGGGGCCGGGATCTTCGGCGGCACGGGGTTTCGCATGCAGCGTCTGCAGGGACAGGGCCAGGCGTGGGTGGAGTTGAACGGTGAGGTGGTGGTGTACGACCTTCAGCCAGGCAACACGCTGCGCGTACATCCTGGGCACGTCGGTATGTACCAGGAATCCGTTGGATTCAACATCACGACCGTTCCAGGAATCCAGAACGCGTTCTTCGGTGGCTCAGGCCTCTTCCTGGCTGCACTCACCGGTCCGGGCCGGGTGTGGCTGCAATCGATGTCGATGCAGCACCTCGCCCACGCGATCCAGGAATACCTGCCGAAATCGGGCTGAGCCCGTTCCCGTCAGCCGGTTAGTTCAGGAGGGTTCTGCGATGGCCAAGTATCTGATTGAAGCTGCGTACTCGCACGAGGGACTGAAGGGCCTGGTCAAGGATGGCGGCAGCGGGCGGCGGGCTGCAGTGGAAGCGGCCACCAAGGCTTTGGGCGGCCGTGTCGAGTCGATGTATTACGGCTTCGGTACGAGCGATGTGTACGTGATCGTCGAAGCCCCGAACAACGTCTCGGCAGCAGCTTTGGCGCTGGCTGTGGGAGCGACCGGTGCGTTAGCGCACTACAAGACAACAGTCCTGCTCACCACAGACGAGGTGGACGAAGCGGCCAAAAAGTCCACCGGAGTCGGCTACCGAGCACCCGGCCACTAAGGCTTCTTCCATGCCCGGGCGCTGGTTGACCTTTGACTGCTTCGGCACGCTGATCGACTGGCGCCACGGCATCCGGACCACCGGGGAGCTGCTTTTCCCGGGTCATGGTGCGGCGTTTCTCGACGCCTATGCCGGCACCGAGGCGGAGGTCGAGAGCGAAGGATCTTTTCACCGCTACCGGGCGGTTCTCACCGAGACCACGCGTCGGGTCGCGCGGCAGCTATCGCTCGACCTGAAGCCTGACGACGCGACGGCCCTGGTCTCGACCATTCCCTACTGGCCACCTTTCGGCGATGTCGGTCCGGCGCTGGGTGAGCTGAGGAAGGAAGGCTGGAAGTTTGCCCTTTTGACCAACTGCGATCGCGACATCATCGCGCTCACACAGCGTCGCCTTCCGGTGCCGTTCGACGCGGTCGTCACGGCCGAGGACGTGTCCGCTTACAAGCCGAACCCGGCGCATTTCCTGCTTTTCCAGTCGACGTTCGGCGCGTCAGCCGACGTCTGGATCCACGTCGCGCAGAGCTACTTCCACGACATCAAGCCCACTAGCGAGCTGGGCATCACTCGGGTCTGGGTCAACCGGCAGGGAGAGAAGGACGACCCCTCGCTGGCCGACGCGGTGGTGGGTAACCTGACCGAGCTGCCGGGGGCGGTACGGCGGTTGAGCGGTGATGCCGGCTTAAGCCCCTCACCCTAGCCCTGCGCGCAAAGCGGCGTTAAGGATGGGACTTTCTGATCGCTCCCGCTTGCGCGGGAGAGGGGATTGGCCCTACTACCTCCATGTCGTACTTTTCCGACAGCTTTTTCCTCACTGGGATCGAGTCGTCCTGCGACTTGATGTCGCCGAGCTGGGCGGCGAGCTCCCGAAAATACTGCTCGAGGCCGGGCGGGGAGATGATGCAAAGGCATTTGGCGGGCCGGACACCGGCGTTCCAGAAGCTGTGCTCGTGCCCCATGGGCACCAAGACGTGCGTCCCCGGTTTCCCATAGGTCGTCATCCCGTCCAGCACGAAGCCGATATGCCCGGCCATGACGTAAAAGCCCTCGTCGGTCTTGTGATGAATGTGAATCGGAGGACCCTGGGCTCCAGGCTCCAGGTCCCATTCGGTCAGCGAGTAGGACGTCCCCTCGCCCATCGGGACGAATGTGACGCGCGCGCCGATCAGCTCGATTGTGTCCAATTGTTCTTCGTCCACCTTGCCTTCTTACTTACCCTCCTGGCCAAAGTCCGAGAGGTCGACTGTCGCCCGGTAAACGCGTCTGGCCGGTCCTGACTGGACCAGGTTGCCGGTTCTCTCGCGACGGATCTTCAGGTCGCCGCCGGGCATCTGGACTGTCACCTGGTCGTCAACGAGCTGCGCCCGCATGCAGGCCGCAGCCACAGCACTGGCGCTCGTCCCGGAGGCCAGCGTGTAGCCGGCGCCGCGCTCCCAGATCTCCACCCGGACGTGCTCGCGATCCAGGGCTTCGAAGAGCTGAACGTTGGTGCGCTCGGGAAATGCGGGATGCCGCTCGAGGTGCGGCCCAAGCTCTAGGCATCGCTTCTTGGTCACGGTCTCGCCGAACACGACGCAGTGAGGGTTGCCAACCGAGACCAGCATCGCTTCGACGGAACCCGCCGGCGTGTCCAGCCGGACCCGGTCGGGCTCGCCATCGAAATTCGCGGGCAGGTCGGCAGCGCGGAACGACGGCCGGCCGATATCCACCTCGCACACGACCTCCGCTCCATTTCGGGCAAGGATCCGCACCCGGTTCGGCCCGCCGACCGTCCGAAGCTCGAACTGGTCGCCGGCACCGTGTTGGAGCACGGCGTGGGCGGCGGCGATACGAAGGCCGTTGCCGCTCTTCTGGGCCTCGGAGCGATCTGGGTTGAAGATCCTCAGCGTCATGGCCGTGGGATCGAAAGCGAGCAGGCCGTCGGAACCGAGGCCCCGGTGCCGGTCGCACAGGATCGGCAGCTTCGGCACGACTTCGTCCAGCGGGCAGGGCAGGTCAAGGACGAGGTAGTCATTGCCCAGCGCCTGGTACTTAATGAGATCGATTCGCACTAGCGCATCTAATCATCGGGAATTCACCAGGCGCGGGCTTGGTTGCTTAGAATTGATCGTCTATGCGAGACCTCACCTGGCCAGCCCAGCGTCTCGTTCATATTCCGGCCTGCTTCTGTAGCTAGTCCGGTCGTCTGCTCGCGCCCGTAGGGCGCGCCCACTCGACCGCTTGTCGTTTCGTTTCAACCGATAGTTTTGTGATTCGTATTTCTGGGAGGTTTTGAATTGAGTGCATCGACGACAACCAAGGCTCTGGTCAGCACCGATTGGGTTGCTGAGCACGGAAAGGACAAGGGACTTCGCATCATCGAGGTGGACGTCGACCCTTCCGCCTACGACAAGGGCCACATCGAAGGCGCTGTGGGCTGGAACTGGCGGAAGGACCTCCAGGACCAGGTCAACCGCGACATCGCCAGCAAGGAGGCTCTCTCGAACCTGCTGGGTACAAGTGGCGTCACGCCTGACACGACAATCCTTCTTTACGGCGACAACAACAACTGGTTCGCCGCCTATGCCTATTGGGCGCTCAAGTACTACGGGCACGACAAGGTTCAGCTGATCGACGGCGGCCGCGTCAAGTGGGAGAAGGAAGGGCGCGAGTACAGCACCGACGTCCCGAGCTACCCAGCTACCTCGTATCACTTCCACGGTTCTCCGAAAGAAGACATCCGCGCCTACCGCGACCACGTGCAGTCCAAGCTTGGGAAGGCAGGCCTCGTCGACGTTCGCTCGCCCAAGGAGTACTCGGGTGAGCTGCTCGCCCCGGAGAACCTGCCGCAAGAGGGCGCCCAGCGGGGCGGCCACATCCCGACCGCCGTCAGCATCCCCTGGGCCACCGCGGTCAACACCGACGACGGCAGCTTCAAGAGCATTGATGAGTTGAAGGAGATCTATGGCGGCAAGGGCATCACCTCCAACAAAGAGGTGATCGCGTACTGCCGCATCGGAGAGCGCT
>CATPBO010000068.1 GCA_955652835.1 Candidatus Dormiibacterota bacterium | reverse complement strand
GGGGAGAACTAGGAAGGCTCTTCTCGATACTGCCGCTTTCCCGTCGCGGGGTCCTCGTAGACGCGCGTCAGCTTCCCTGTGGTGGGATCTTTGAACACTTCGTTTGTGGGCTTGAAGTTCCCTTGATTTTCTCCGCGGTAGCGTCGGTCCCAGATAAAGTAGCCGGCGACCGCGAAGACAATCACGAACACCAGGACGACGAATTGTCCCCCGAGGCTCATGTGGCGCTCCTCTCGATCACCGCGGCTGTGCCGTAGGCAACCACCTCAGTCATCGTCTGGCCCATTTCCGAAGAATCGAAGCGCATCATCACGACCGCGTTGGCGCCCATGGCGCGAGCGTTCTCGATCATTCGGTCGATCGCGTGACGGCGTGTGTCCTCGACAAGGCGTGTGTACTCGACGATCTCGCCACCGCCGAGAGATCGAAGCCCGGCCATGACGTTGCCTCCCAGGCCCCGGCTGCGCACCACGACGCCGAACACCTGGCCTAGTGCCTGCTTCACCTCGTATCCGGCCGGGCGCTCGGTAGTGGTTACAAGAAGGGGACCGCTGGACGGTTGTTGCGACATCGCTGCGTCCTCCAATCCGACTCAGGTTGCTCGACTGTGATGGTAGGTGCACGCGAGTTTCGACGCTTGGCGAACGGTCAAAGACGTTTAGGCACTGACCGGCCTGCGCGCGTAGAGTCGGGGCGTGGGTGGCGGTCTGCTGCCCAGTTGTGTCGCCATACGTCAAGCCCCAGCTGGGGTCGCCCTATGGGCGAGGAGGTTGCCGTGTACGGAACCATAGCCAAGATGAAGCTGAAGCCCGGTGCTGAAGAGAAAATCATGGAGGTCATGGAGGAGTCGGACGACGACCGTGCGGGACACGTCGCGACCTACGTATTCAAGTCGGATGCCGACCCGAACGTTCACTTCGTCACCACCATCTTCGAGAGCAAGGACGCATACAAGAAGTTTGCCGACTCGCCATCGCAGGACAAGCGCTTCCGTCAGATGAGAGAGCTGATGGCCGCCGACCCGGAGTGGCACGATGGAGAGGTCATCCACCAGGACACGAAGGTCATAGCCACCCGCTAGTCGACCTCCGTCCAGAATCCACTGCCTGGTGGGTCGCTCGCGATTCACGCGAGCGACTGCCGGGGGTGGATGCGGCGCGAACAGCGATCGATTCCTCAGCAACCTCCCACGGGTCGCTCAGAGCACTCCCAGCAATGAGCCGGACCCTGTGAGTCAAATGGACGCGTCGTCAAATGTGTTCGGCCTACTCGTCCCTGCGACCTCGAAGGGTTGAGCGGTGGACCGGCGCGTCACCGTCCTTTTCATGGTCGTCGTGGTCGCCCTCGTGACCTCGCCGCTGCCAGTCGCCGCGCGCGCCAACAGGCAGGCCATCACCTCAGCCGCAAGCACGGCCAGTGGTGCAGCGAGCGTGTCGACCAGCGCGGCTGCTCCCAGCGAAATCTCGCCCACGGCTGTGGCCGCACCCGCGCCGCGCGACTCCGCAGCGCTCGTGGCAGCCATGCAGCAGCTGGCTGCTGGAAGTGGTGCCACCGTCGGCGTGACGGTGGTCGAGCTCGGCGGCCTGGATCCCCTGACGTGGTCGCTGGACGAAAGCAGTGTCTTCACTGCGGCGAGCACCTACAAGCTGGCCGCGCTCATGATGGAGGCGCTGAACATCGCGTCAGGCACCACTGACCCCAACGGCCTGGTCTGCTACCAGGAGTCTGATTACGAGGCTGGTTGGTTTGACGACTACGCGCCGGGTGTTTGCTTCACGCGAAACGAATTGGCGGCCCGAGCTGCGAAGCAGTCCGACAACACCGCCGGCCACATGCTTGTTCGCGACCTCGGCGGTGCCGCCGTTCTCAACGCCTGGACTGCCTCGATGGGCACGAAGAATTCAGCGTTTTTCGTAGGCAACACCACCACAGCCGCCGACCTTGCGGCGCTCTGGGTAGCCGAGGCAAATGGCGACCTCGGCGGCGCTGCGGCACAGGCGTGGCTGTATCCGCTGCTGACCGGCACGACCACCGAGAGCGGCATACCGGCAGGCGTCCCGGCCGGTTCGATGGTGATCCACAAGACCGGAACGGTCGACGCCGTCGAGAACGACGCAGCGTTGGTGGAGTCAGGACCCGACGGGCCCTACGTACTCATCGTGATGACCGATGGCCTCGGCGATGCGGCCGGCTGGGCGCTGATCGCAAGCGCGTCGGCAGCCGTCTGGCAAGCCGAGGCGTCCAGAGTTCAATGAGGGAGTGTTAGCGGGGCGGGGGTAGAGAGACCAGCACCGCGGCGACGGCCAGCACCGCCACCAGCGCCGCCAGCTCCCAGCGCCGGCGGGCTCGCCAGGCGAGGTAAAGTGCGGCACCCACCAATGGCAGCTTGACCAAGAGGATCTCGCCATAGGCCGTGGTCATCACTTGCAGCGGATTGGCGAAGTGAAGAAGCGCAAGCGCCGCGCCACTCACTATGAGCAGGCCCGCCGACCAGGCGGCCACCCGCCCGAACCCACCCGACGGAGCGATGGCAAATGCCGCCAGGCCGCCCACCCATACGCCCATCGCAGAAACGTGTAGTGCGTTCAAGAGCAGGCCCAGCGGCTGAGGCAGAGCTGGAGTCCCGTGAGCGGCAGTGGCGTCGACCAGCGCCAATGCCCCTCCCAGCGCTGGAATCGACCACCGCAACCAGGGTGCCTGGCGAAGCGCGCCCAGCACCGCCCAGAGCAGTATGGCTGCGGCCACCCTCAGGCCCAGCACCCGGCCGAAGGAAGAAGCCAGCGCACTCGTAAGCGCGTCGCCGTCGAACGTCTGCGCAGGGTCGAAGCTGGCGGTCTGGGCGAACAGAGCCAGCGGCTCCGCGACCAGGAGCAACGCCACACCGGCACCGGCGAGCCTCATGGGCCGAGGGTCCCCGGCCACGAACAGGGCATAGGTGGCGGCCCCAAAGCCGAGCGCGAATCCCGCGAAATGCAGCCAGCGGCCCAGAGACTGGAGGACCAGTCCGATCGGGGAGACGAGGCCCACGTCTCCGCCGCCAAGGCCGGGCCCGCGTACGGGACTTGAATGTCCGACGCTGAACGTGATCTCGCCACGCGAAGGGTGGGTGTCGGCGGCGATTACGGTCCATATGACGGCGTAGGTCCCGTCCATCGCCGCGCCGAGCCCAACCGTGAGCTGGACGCCCTGAGCTCTTGCGGTTCCGTTGGAAACAAGCCGCCCGTCCGGGCCGTAGACGCTGATGCCCCGACCGGCCGGCGTGACCGGCTCAGTGAAATAGAGATCGACAGTGGCAGGCAGCGTGGCGAGGACGGCGCCAGGCGCGGGGCTGGAGCCGACCAGCTGGGCGTGTGCCGAGGCCGCCACCGGAAGCAACGCCAGCGCGGCACCGGCGGTCCCGGCCATGGCGAGGCGGAAGCGGCGACTCAGTACGAGGCTGCGGGCAGCGGCGCCGCTGCCACCGTCTCCTGGCCGCGAGTGCGGTTGATCCGGATGACGAGACCGGCGGCGAGAAGGCACAGGACCCCGGAGGTCATGAAGGCGAGCTGGTAATCCCCAAAATACGTTCGGACCGCGCCGGCCGCGAATGCCGCGCCGGCCGCCCCGAGTTGGTGGGACGCGAAGATCCAGCCGTAGACCACGCCCAGGTTTCGCCTGCCGAATGTGTCGGCGGTCAGGGCCACGGTCGGCGGCACCGTCGCGACCCAATCCAGGCCGTAGAAGACGATGAACAGAAAGAGACCGAAGTACTGCATCCCGAAGGCGTACGGCAGGAACAGCAGCGACAGCCCTCGCAGCCCGTAGTACCAGAAGAGCAGCCACCGCGAGTCCAGGCGATCGGTCAGCCACCCCGAGATCATGGTCCCGGCCACGTCGAAGATCCCAATGAAAGCCAGCATGCTGGCCGCGGTCACCTCGGGCATCCCGTGGTCGATCGAGGCTGGAATCAGGTGCGTCCCGATTAGTCCGTTGGTGCTCGCACCGCAGATGAAGAAGCTGCCCGCCAGCAACCAGAAGTTGCGATTGCGGGCGCCCATTGCGAGGCCGCCCAGGGCAGCCCGAACCGGGTTCCGCAGTGGCGGCGCCGGCTCGTCGGCCTCGGTCGCGCCATACGCGCGCAGGCCCACGTCCGCGGGTCGGTCGCGCATGAAAAGCGCCACCAGCGGTATGCCGAGCAACGCGGCGCTCGCGACCACGAGCGCGGCCGTTCGCCATCCCATGTTCACCGCCAGCCAGGCCAGCGCGGGCAAGAAGATCAGCTGGCCTGTGGCGCCGGCGGCCGTCAGCGCGCCCAGGACCAGACCGCGCCGCTGTACGAACCAGCGGTTGGCGACGATCGCCGCCAGCACTGTGGCCATCGAGCCGGTGCCGACGCCCACTACGACGCCCCAAAGCAAATCGAGCTGCCACGGCTGGTGCATGAAGACGGTCAGTCCGGACCCCGCGGAAACCGTCAGCAGCGCTCCGACGACCACCCGGCGCACTCCGAAGCGCTCCATCAAACCGCCGGCAAATGGGGCGAACAAGCCGAAGAGCATGAGGTTGATGGAGACCGCGATCGAGATCGTCGCGCGCGACCAACCGAATTCGTGCTGGAGGGGAACGATCAGGACGGCAGGCGTGGAGCGAAAGCCCGCCGCGGCCAGCAGCGTGAACCACGTGACCGCGGCGACGATCCACGCGTAATGGATGCGCCTCATCAGAAATTCGGAACGGTACGCGCGGCCGTGCCTATTCCGTCAAACATTAATGCCACCGTAAGATCTCACCGATGCAGCATTTCACCGATGTCGGAACGTTCGAGGCCGAGACGAAAGCGAAATATCGTGAGCGTCTGCGTGTTCCAACCATGAGCCTCGGCACGTACAGCATCCCGGCCGGAGCCGAGGATCCACAGAAGCCACATCAAGAGGACGAGGTCTACTTCATCACGGCCGGGCGCGCTCGCTTCACCGCTGCCGGTGAGACTGTTGGGGTGGCCGCGGGACACGCGCTGTTTGTCCCGGCCCACGAAGAGCATCGGTTCTCATCCGTGACCGAAGACCTGACGGTGCTCGTCTTCTTCGCGCCTGCAGAGTCGGTGTAGCAACGGTGACATCGGACGGTATAGAGAGGTAGAGATGACGAAGTCCAATCGCAAGGAGCTGATCAGCCGTTACCGCGAAGGACCCTCGGTCCTGGCTCATGCGGTGTCGCGACTCACTGAACGGCAGCTCGACCACAAGCCGTCCGATGGAGGATTTTCGGCGCGCGAGGTCGTCCACCACACCGCTGACAGTGAAATGACCTCCGCGATCCGCCTGCGCCGGCTGGTCGCCGAAGACAGGCCCCAGATCACCGGCTACGACCCAGACGTTTTCGCGGCCCGACTTCACTACACAAGCCGGCCGGTTCAGCCGTCGCTGGACGCCATCAAGGCCGCACGGCAATCGACCCTCTCGATCCTGGAATCTCTGAGCGAGGCCGAGTGGGATAGGGCTGGCATTCACAACGAGATGGGGGAGTACTCGATCGATACGTGGCTCGAGGTCTACGCCGCTCACTGCCACGACCACGCGGACCAGGTTCGCCGGGCGGTTGCTGAGGGCGGGTAAGCCCTTGGTCGATCAACGACTTAAAGGATTCCTCGTTGGAATCGGAATCGACCCCAGCGGGCATGCGGATGCCTTTGATGTTTGGTGCCGGCTGCGCACCCATTACGGTCCAGAAGTCAACCTGATCGATCTGTATGCGTTAGTCGCTCATCGACGTGGGCTAGAGGCGCACCAGCTTCCGGTTGCCGAGCGAAAGCAGCTGGCGGAGCGCGGACTTCACGTCATGTACGAGGGCTTCGAGATCATCGCCGGCTCTGATCGCCCAGAGCGAGATCCGATCGAGCTCGTGCCCTACGACCAGAACTGGCCGCACCTCTACGAAGAGTGGCGCAGCCGGTTGGCTGGGGCGCTCGGTTCCACGGCCCGACGAATCGAGCACGTGGGCTCGACCGCGGTCCCGGGCCTGTCAGCCAAGCCTGTGATCGATATCCAGATCAGCGTTGACGATCTGGAAGACGAGCCCCGCTACGTTCCTCAAATCGAGGCACTCGGCGTTCAGCTGCGGAACCGAGACACAGAGCAACGGTTCTTCCGGCCATTCTCGGGCTTGCTTCGAGGCGTTCACATCCACCTGTGCACATTGGGCAGCGAATGGGAGAGACGCCACCTGCTTTTTCGGGACTATCTTCGCGCCGATCCGGCGGCCCGCGATGTTTACCTGGCAGCGAAGCGGTTGGCAGCGGCGCGGTGGAGCGATGACCGGATCGCGTACACCGAGGCCAAGGACGATTCGATCCGCAAGCTCACGGCCGCCGCCGAAGCCTGGGCCCCCACTCGACCGGAAACATAGTTACCGGCGCGGTTGGGGGTTCAGGGTCGGAAACTCCCATTGACTCTCAGCAAATTCTCAGCAAGCATTGGTGGGTCCTGCATGTGACTGCAGGCGCGCTCAGGGAGGGAGACCATGCGCTTCAACAAGGTCCACCGACTTGGTCTGGTCGCGATGCTGCTTTGCGTCGCCGGCACTGGCCTGATACCGATCTCCGCCCAAGCCGCCGGACCACCGTCGTTCACCGTGCTGACCTCCCACCTGGACAATCCGCGCGGGATCGCCCTCGGCGATGAGGGCCAGCTGATCGTCGGCGAGGCCGGCCACGGGGGCGACGTCTTCCGGCCCGGCGGGGCACCCATCGCTCTGGGGCTGACGTCCAAGGTCACGGCGGTCAATGCGCGCACTGGCAGCCACTCGGTGTTGGCGAGCGGCCTGATTTCCCTTACCGACCTCGACCTTCACGCGACGATCGGGGTGAGTGGTGTCACCACCCGAGACGGCCAGATCTACGGGGTCGTGGGTGAATTCCCGCAGGCGCTGGCCGGCCTGCCTACAACTGCTTGCAATGGGCTGCCTGCCGACTGCGCTCAGGTTCTCGCGGGAGCCGCCGCCCAGCTTGGCCAGCTGATCAAGGTCGATGAAGAAGAAGGTTGGCGCGCGGTGCTTGGCGTAGGCAGCATCGACTATCTGCGGGCCCTGAGCAGGACCGCGCAGTTGCAAAAGGAAGCCAACCCGTACGGTGTGCTTGCCACCAATGGCGGTGTCTACATCGCCGACGCAGCGTCGAACACGCTCGACTTCGTGACCAACCGGGGCGCGTACTCGGAGCTCACGTGGTTCCCTGATCCGGTGCCAGCACAAACCTTTCCGGTGGACGCCGTGCCCACGTGCATAGCAAAGATCGGCAACGTGCTGTACATCGGAGACCTCGCCGGGGAGCTTTACAGCTGGAAGAACGGGGTCAGGCATCGGTTGGCGGCCGGCGGGCTCCTCAAGCACATCACCGGCTGCGCCGCGCACGACGGTGCGCTCTACCTCGTCAACATCTTCACGACCGTAGCTCCGAGCCCGGCAGCAGTGCGTACCGGCAACGTGATCAAGTTCGTGCCCGGGCAGGGGGCCAGCCTCTTCGCCGACGGCCTTAACTTCCCCAACATGATCGCCATCACCGAGAGCGGCAAGGTTTACCTCACGCACAACAGCACATGCCCGGCTACCGGTATGCCCGGCTGCAGCGGCGAGGTCGTGCTTCTCAAGGCCAGAGCCGGCGGGGAATCCTCCCATGGCGCGGAATCCTCACAGGATTAGAAAACAACCGTCGTCTTGATGCCGCCGCGCTTGCCGCAGTTGGCGGGCGCGGCGGCCGATCGTAAGGGGCGCCCCGTAAAAATCTTCTCTGGAGGGCTCCCCACGATGTGGGGAGACTGCGATTCAG
>CATPBO010000067.1 GCA_955652835.1 Candidatus Dormiibacterota bacterium | reverse complement strand
GTGCTCGGCGAGGATGTCGGCCAGAAGGGCGGAGTGTTCCTTGTCACCGACGGGCTGTACAAGCGGTTTGGAGAAGCACGCGTCATCGACACCCCGCTTGCGGAGTCATCGATCGCCGGAGTCTCACTCGGCCTGGCGCTCGCAGGCAAGCGCCCCGTGGCCGAGATGCAGTTCACCGACTTTGCGCACATGGCTTTCAACTCGATCACTAACGAGATCGCGAAATATCGCTACCGCAGCGACGGCGACTGGTCGGTGCCCCTGGTCGTGCGTGCACCGATGGGCGGCCACGCGCACGGGGCGCTTTATCACTCCCAATCAATCGAGGCACGCTTCGCTACGCCGGGGTTGAAGATCGTGATCCCTTCCAGCCCATACGAGGCGAAAGGCTTGCTGCTGGCCGCGATTCGCGACCCTGACCCCGTGCTGTTCTTCGAACACAAGCGCCTCTACCGGATGTTCAAGGAAGCGGTGCCAAAGGGTGAGTACCTCATCCCGCTGCAGGTCGCGCGCACGTTTCGTGAAGGGACCGACATCTCGGTCTTCTGCTACGGGTTGATGGTGCATTACGCGAACGAGGCCGCGAAGAGGCTCGAAGCCGACGGGGTCAGCGTCGAGATCGTCGACCTGCGTACCGTCTACCCGCTCGACAAAGCGGCGATCATCGCCTCCGCGCGCAAGACAGGTAAGTGCCTGGTGCTGTACGAGGACAACTTCAGCATCTCGGTCGGCTCTGAAGTGGCCGCGTTGATCGCCGACGAGGCATGGAGCTGGCTCGACGCTCCGGTCAAACGACTAGGGGGCCTCGACGTACCCTCCATGCCCTACGCGATTCCGATGGAAGATTTCTTCATGCCGACCCCGGACAAGATCACCAAAGCACTGCAGGACCTGGCGGCCTACTGATGGCAAAAACGACCCGCGTGGTGATGCCGCAGCTGGGAGAGTCGGTCCACGAAGGGACGATCTCGAAATGGCTGGTCAAGGTCGGTGACAAAGTCGTCGAGTTCGAGCCGATGCTCGAAGTCGACACCGACAAAGTCAACGCTGAGGTACCAGCGCCGGTGACCGGCATCCTGCGTGAGATCCTGGCCAAAGAAGGCGAGACTGTCCAGGCCGGGGCGGAGATCGCGGTCGTGGAGGTCGGCGCCGAGGGTGCCGATGGAAAAGCTAGCGCGACGCCCGAGGCAGCGGCGCCCGCTTCAACAGAGAAGGTTGCCGCCGAGAAAGCCCCACCTGTCCCTCAGAAAGAGAAGGCCCCACCCGTCCCGCAGAGAGAAGAGCAGGCACCTGAACCCCCACCAGAAGAGGAGCCGGCGACGGCAACGGCGCCTCCCCAAACGGCGGAGCCGGAGCCGGCAGTCCCCTCTCCCCCTCGGGGAGCAATCAGTAAGTCCGAACCTGCTCGCGCCAGCGCGCAGGGTCAGGGTGAGGGGCTTAAGCCTGCAACGACGCTCGAGACCGGCGGGCACCGGTACTCCCCGGCCGTACAGATGCAGGCGTCCGAGCTCAAGGTCGACCTGTCGAAGGTGACCGGAACCGGCATCGGCGGCCGCGTGACGAAGAAGGACGTCCAGGCGTTCGCATCGCAACCAGAGGCAGCCCCGGCCGCCCCGACGCAAGCGGTGACACCCGGAGAGGGCGACGAGGTGGTCCAGCTCACGCGAGTACGCCGCCTGATCGCCGAGAACATGGTCCGCTCCAAGACGACTATCCCCCACGCCTGGCAGACGCAAGAGGCGGATATGTCTGGCGTGGTCGCCAACCGTAGTGCAAACAAGGCAGCGTTCCAGAAGCAGGAAGGCTTCTCGCTCACCTATCTGCCGTACGTGATCGCAGCTGCGACGTCAGCGCTGCGCGAGCATCGCCAGGTCAACGCGACTTTCCACGAGACCGAGCTGATCATCCACCGAGACATCAACATCGGAGTTTCCATCGGGCTCGAAGACACGCTCATCGTGCCGGTGGTGCGTCGCGCTGATGGCCTTTCGATCGCCGGCATCGCCCGCGCGGTGAACGACATCGCAACGCGTGCCCGCAACAAGCAATTGAAAGCAGACGACCTTGCCGGCGCAACGTTCACGGTGAACAACTCGGGCACGTTCGGGACGCTGTTCAGCTACTCGGTCATCAACCCGGGGCAGGCGGGAATTCTGACCATGGAGGCGATCGTCGAGCGCCCGGTTGCAGTCGAAGGCATGATCGGAATCAAGCCGATGATGTATCTCTGCTTCTCGTTCGACCACCGCGTGCTCGACGGATTGCAGGCGGCACGCTTCCTGACGTCATGCCGCAAGTGGCTGGAAGCAGTGACAGCGGAAAGCCCGATCTACTAGGGCCGCTTCACGAGGAGTTCGTAGATTCCAAAGGTCGCTTCTGGCTGGAAATTCGTGTCGATGTAATCCACGAGCGGCCGGCGAGGAACAGGCCGGCCCTCGGCCTCGAAGTTGAGCACCGCCTGGCTGATGACAACGCACATGCCCGGCCGGCCCTGGACCTGGGAGACGATCGATTGCTGCTGGGCGGCGTCGAGGCTGAAGATCCAGATGCCGTCGTTGAGCTGCGCGATGCCCGCCCGTCCTGTCCACAGGTTCAGGCTGGGCATGCGGGGCAGGGTGATGAGGCTCGTGCAGTCCTGGTCGATGGCCCGCGTCAGCGACTGTAGGGCGGACGCCTGGTCGGGCGGCAGTCTCATCAAACCGGCCCCGGCCAGTCCTAGCGGCTGGCCCGACGCGTACGCCGACGCGGCGTAGTAGGCGAACAGCGGCCAGACGGCGAAGGTCACGATCAACGCGCCGGGCGCGAGGGACGCCGCCACCTTCAAGAACGATTGGTTGTGGCGGGCTGCAGCCCATCCCTGCAGCTGCCTCAGCCCGTCATTGAAAGTGATCGCGCCGACAGGCACGAGCAACAGGGCTGCCAGCCACTGCTGGGTGCCGGCGACAGGGTAGACCTGGAGGGTCTCCATGACTGCCAGCGCAGGCAGCAAGAAGCGCGCCATGGAATCGGTCGGATTCTCGTGGTCGCGCGGCGGAGGCAACACGGCAACCCAGGCGAGCGGGAGCGCCAGCACGAAGTACCACGATGGCAGGAGCAGGACGGCAAACAAGGTGAACGCTCCCGCGGCGATGCGCAAAAAGGCGGGGATGGCGGGTGACGGTCGCACGCCAAGTCTCGCCAGGAGAATTCCTCCGGCCGCGGCCAGCGACAACGCCGCCCACAGCACGTCGGGGACGCTGACATTCGCCGGTAAGACAAATAGCTGGGGAAGCTTCTGCGCGCTGGCGACGGCGTCCACGAGGTCGGAGGGACGCAGCCCGCCAACAGCCGCGATGCCGAGACAAGCGACCGTCAGGGCGGCGCCACCCGCGATCAACCAGATGACGCCGGTGCCGGCAATCCGCGGCGGTCCCGCAACATAGCCTGCGACGCTTACGGCCGCCGCTGAAAGTGAGATCAGAAGGGCCAGCGCCCAGACCCATTCGAGACTGAAGAGGCGCGCCATCAGCAGAAGTGGAGCTGCGACGAGGACTACGCCCATCGCCGGCAGCAACACCTGCCTCCACTGGCGGGGCAGGGTTGCGGCGAAGGCGAAAGCGACCGCTAGAGCCGCAAACGCGCCGACGTTGATCTTCACCAGCGTGATCGCTGCGACCACCGCACCCACAAGCGCCGTCGCCGCGCGCGGGAAACGGGACTGGTACGCGGCGAGGGCGCCGAGGCTCACGAGTAGCAGGCCGATCAAGCCAGACGGGTGCATCGGCTCGCTGGTCAGGGCTGACAGCGCGTGAAAGGTGATGAACTCTGCGGCCGCCCCGAGCCACAGGTTGCGCGTCAGCGTGAGCACGGTAACTCCCCCGATCAGGCTTGCCAGGAGCCAGATGACGAGAGTGACGATCCGGCCGTTGTCGGTGGTGACTTCCAGCCCGAAGACCCGGAAGACGCCGCCCATTGCTTCGTAGAAGAAGGGTCCGTAGATCTGGCTGTAGTTTGCGTGCCCGACGATGTAGTCGCGGAGCGCGACGAGAAAGTAGCCCTCGTCGTCGTAGGGATGGAAGATGCTGAACATCGACAGAAAGCCGACCGGTGCGAGGGCCAGGGTCGTCACCCCAAGCGCAAGCGCGGAACGGCGTTTCAGCTGCGGTCGATGGAAAGGATGCTGATGAAAAAGCTCGCGAACACGGTCTGAGTGCCGAGCGCGAGAAGCACAACTGCTGGGATGACCTCTCGCATCGTGAGCGACGGGTTGAG
The DNA here is from genome assembly GCA_955652835.1 of Candidatus Dormiibacterota bacterium. Classification (GTDB taxonomy): domain Bacteria; phylum Chloroflexota; class Dormibacteria; order Dormibacterales; family Dormibacteraceae; genus Palsa-870. Next base: position 10,825 of record CATPBO010000067.1, on the reverse strand, counting down.
GGTTCCAAAACCTACTGCGCCCCAGCTGGCCACAGCCGCGACCAGCGCAATCACTCCCACCAACGCCATCAGCGCCCCGGCGACAAGACCGACCTCCAGCGTCACATAGCGCGAGACCGAGTCCAACAGCGGGTAGGGCGGGTGGAAACCCGACTGGACAGCGAAGATCTTCGTGAACAGGGCGAACAGCACGAGCTGGTATCCGAGCAGCGCGAGAAAACCCGCGACCAGCAGCGTGTGGATGTCCAGATGCAGGCCGCCGACGCGCAGTGGACCCCCGAGCAGGACTGCCGACAGCAGCACTCCAACGGCAAAAAGCGCGGCGCCCGGGTAGAGGAAAAGCCACCGGGGGCTGAAGAGCAGCATGAATCGCAGATGCCGCCATCCGTCACGCCAGGTGCGCAGGTGAGGCGGGCGGCTGCGGCCGTCTGGCCGGAGGGTCACCGGCACCTCGGCGATTCGCATTCGTTTGAGCGAAGCCTTGATGACCATCTCGCTGGCGAACTCCATGCCCGTAGCGCGCAACGTCATTCGCTCATACGCATCCTTGCGGAAACCCCGGAGGCCGCAATGCGCATCGCCCACCGGCGTGTGAAAGAACAGCCGGCTGATCAAGGTCAGAACGGGATTGCCCACCCAGCGGTGCGACCACGGCATGGCGCCAGATTCGATGCCGCCACGAAACCGGTTCCCGACGACCAGGTCGTAACCCTCTCGCAGCTTGTCGATCAGCGGTGCGATGGCGGTAAAGTCGTAGCTGTCGTCGGCGTCACCCATGATGACGAAGCGGCCGCGTGCGACATTGATGCCGCCGATCAGTGCGCTGCCGTAACCCTTCTTGGTGACCGGGACCACGCGCACGCCCAGCTTTTCAGCAATCACCTGGGAGCCGTCGGAGCTGCCGTTGTCGGCGACGATGATCTCGGCTGTGAGGCCATCGCGCTCGATCGCCTGTCGAGCTTTACGGATGCACGCCGCGAGCGTCTCGGCCTCGTTCAGGCACGGCATGACGATCGACACCTCGACCGCGCCGGGCGTGGAGGTTTCCTGGTGTGTGGGAGATCGCTGCGCGACAGTCACTGAGGCAGGTTAACGCGCGGGCCCCCAATCAGCTTGCAGAAAGCGCCGCCCAAAAAAGAAGTGGCCCCGACGGATCGCCTCTCGAGGACTGGTACAAGCCTTGCGGCTAATTCCTGCCCTTTTGAACGTTTCCCTCGGGACCGTCGCAAAGACTAAAACGGCATCTGAAGGCAGCGCAAGGGCGAAAGTCAGTTCGCCGCCAACCAATGAGTAGTAGCCATGAGAAACTGCTTTGAATGCCACTCACGCTTCATGACGCCACTCAGGTCATAGGCCGGGCACAGGCTAAGGCGGCCGACATTGGCATCCGTGTCACTGTCGCGGTGGTTGACGAAGGCGGGCTGCTCATTGCCCTGGCCCGGATGGATGGGGCGCCACCGCTCACGCCGCAGATCGCGGAAGCGAAAGCCGTGGGAGCCGCGATGCTGCATCGCGACGGCGCCAGCCTCGCGGACCTCGCTAAAGACCGCCCTGGCTTCTTCAGCGTCGCCGATCGGTTGGTTCGGGTGCCGATGGTCCCGGGCCTTGGCTCCGTCCTGATCAAGCGGGATGGCAAGGTGCTTGGGGCCGTAGGGGTCAGCGGTGGGCGCCCCGAGCAGGACCTCGAGTGCGCCGAGGCGGGGATCAGCTCAGTCTGAGGCTGCGGATAGGCTCGTAAACCGCGCCCCCTCGGCCGAGGTGGCTGCGGTACAGGATCAGCTGGTCCGCCCGCCAGGGTGGCAGATCCGGCGGGGCCGGAAGCGACGGCAGGATGGCACCACCTCGAGCTCGCGCCCTGGCAAGCGTGAGGTGCGGCTGGAACGGGCGCGCTTCTGCGGCCAACCCAGCCCGAACGCACTCCGCCTCCACGAGGGCAGCCAGCTCGCGCGCCTGCTCCGCACCTGCCCGAACCTGGAGCCAGACGACTCTGACCAGCGGCCCGTGCTTGAACTTTCCGACCTCGCCCAGCTCCAGCCCGAAGCCGGCCAGCGGCCGCTCGGCCAGCCGGTAGGCGATGCCATCCACCACCGACCGCTCGACGCTGCCGATGAAGCGGACCGTGAGGTGCAGGTTGGAGGCCGGGACCCAGCGAAATTCAGGCACCTTCGCACCGCACGCAGCGAGATACGGCTCCAGCTGCCGGCGCTGCGGTTCGGGAACGGGCAGCCCGAAGAACGCTCGGACGCTTAGCGGGGGGGTTTCTTCCAGTGGGTCGGCGCCCATGTGCTCAGCGCTGTCGGCCGCCAGCCGAAATGGGTGCTCACGGAGTCGATGCCGTCGGCGATGTTCGCGAGCTGGAGGTTGTTGATCTCGTCCGGCGTCACGATCGGATTTGTCGAGAGCGTCTCCATGATCACGGCACCAGGTATGAGCAGCGCCACGGGCAGCTTCAGCTTTGGCTTCTTGATGCCTCGCGCTTCGAGGAACCAGGTGACGATCGTCTCGAAGGTCACGACCTCAGGACCGCCCAGCTCGACGATCTTGCCAAGCAGCTCCGGTCGGGCAATCGTGTCGACAACGCATTGCGCGGCATCCTCACGGAGGATCGGCTGCATCTGCGCCTGGCCGCTGCCGGGAATGATCACGAACGGTCCGAAGTTGGCCTGCCGATCGAAGTCGATTAGCGGGCCGCCCTCCTCGGCAAGCACCATCGAGAAGCGCAGGATGGTGCCGGCGACGCCGGACTTCGCCAGCTCCTGTTCACCCATCCACCGCGACGTCAAGTACTTGTAGTGCGAGTCGAGGCGGGCGCCGATTGCGCTGACGAACACGACCGACTTGACCCCTGCCGCCTTGGCTGCCTCCGCCATGATCCGCGGGCCGTCGACGTTGACAGCGAGGTAGGACTGGGGCCGGTTGCGGCGGACGGCAACCAGGCTGATGATGTGCTCGACTCCCTGGGCGGCCTGCGTCACCGCCGCAGGGTTGAGCGCATCTCCCACCATCACCTGCGCGCCGCGGATCTTGAACGCCGCGGCCTTCATCGGGTCGCGAACCAGCACTCTCAGCTGGTGCCCGCCGTCGATCAGCTTGTGAGCGACACCGCGACCAAAAAAGCCCGTTGAACCAAGCAGAAGGATCCTCGCCACCGCTCAGATGCTAACGGTAGGCATACTGGAAACCAGTGTTCGGCCAGTCGGCGGGTGGATTCGGGCTGGGGCTGCTCGCCTTTTTGATTGGCACAGCAGGAGTCGCGGCCGCACTGCGGACACGGCGCCGGAGGGAGCGATTCCCAGAGTCGTATGGAGCCTCGGGCGGGATCGTCTACACCGGGATCCAGGTCGGGTGCTCGGGAATGCTCCTGCTGGGCGGGATCGGCCTGATGGTCCTCGCGATCGTCTTCAGGAGGTAGCGCCTGAGGGGGCGTCCCACCATCCGGGCTTCCCCCGCGCACCACGGGCGCGGGGACCCTAAAGGAAGACTTCCCCCCTAGCAGGGGAAGTGAATGACTAAATCACGTTTCTTTCTTTGACCAGCGCGCCCTTCGCGAATCGGGTGAAGGCGAAAGGCGTGAGGTCGATCTCCGAAGTCTGATCAAGCAGGAGCTGAGTCAACAGCAGCGCCGCCGCGGGCGCCTGCATGAAACCATGTCCGCTGAACCCCGCAGCGCACCAGAAGCCCTCCAGCTCTGGCACCGGACCAAGGATCGCCTGATGGTCCGGGGTCGTCTCGTACAAGCCCGCCCAGGCAGTCTTGACGCCGGCGCCGGCCAGCGCCGGCGCCCGGCGCGCGGCCTGCTCGAACATCCTCTCCAGGAATTCCCAGTTGACGTCGGCCACGAAGCCCGGTGGTTCCTCCCGATCGCTCATTCCCATCAGGACACCGTCTCCCTCGGGGTGGAAGTAAAGCGACGTCCGGAAATCGACCGTCATCGGGTTGGTTCGTGCCACCGCTGGAAAGGGCCCTGTCACGGCGATGTGACGGCGATACGGCAGGACCGGGATCTCGAGCCCGGCCATGCGCCCGATCGAAGGGGACCACGCACCCGCGCAGTTGAAGACAAGACGAGTGGCGATGTCACCGGTGGAGGTCCGAACTCCCTGGACGCGGCCCGACGCGACATCGATGCCGATGACCTCGACACCCTCCTTCAGTCGCGCACCATGGCGCCGCGCCGCCGCAGCATAACCAGACGTCACGTCGGCAGGGCTCGCGATGCCATCGGTTGGGCAGAACGTGCAGCCGAGGACATCGTCCACGTTCAACACCGGAACCATGCGGGAGGCTTCGGCAGGGTCGACCCATCGCGCCTCGGTCAGGCCGACCCGATGCCACATCTCCATGTTGCTGCGAAAGTCCTCGACCTGCTGCGGGAGGGTGAGGACGAAGAGATACCCGATCTGGCGAAAGTCGGCGGGATGACCCGTCTCGTTTTCGAACCCTTCGAGCAGCTTGACCGACAGGCGCTGCAGCCGAACGTTGGCTTCCATGGAGAATTGCTGGCGGACCCCGCCGGCGCACTTGCCAGTGGATTGCGAGCCAAGGGTTTCGCGCTCGAGGAGCATGACATCGACGTCCCGCCTGGCCAGCTGGTAGGCAAGCGCGCAGCCCATGATCCCGCCGCCGGCGATGACTACATCAGCGCTTTCCATGGCCTTTGGAAAGTTGCCCGGCTGCTTTGCGGGCGAGCAATGACATTCCCCACACCTCAAAGATCAGCTTGAGGGCAGCGAACGTCGTGATGTCCCCACTGTCGAATGGCGGCGAGACCTCGACGACGTCGAAACCGACAATCGTCGCGCGGTCAGTGGCTGTCCTGAGCAGATCAAGCGCTTCTCTCGTCGACAGGCCGCCTGCGGACGGGATTTCGGTGCCGGGAGCGAAGGCCGGATCCAGCACGTCGACGTCGAACGAGACATGGACACTTTGCCCGGCCAGACGATCGGCGATCTTCTCCGCCGAAAGCGTGGGGTTGCGAGCAAGGTCCTGAGCCGAAACCAGCAGCACCCCGTTCGCGCCGATGAACTCGAGCTCCTCGGGGTCATAATCACGACCGCCCGCGATGATGACCCGGGCGGGATCCAGCCCCGAGACGTCCAGCGCGCGGCGCAGTGCGCAGCCGCACGTCCATCGGCCACCCCGCGAGAACTCGCACAGGTCAGGATGGGCGTCGACCCACAGCACGGCGACGTCCGGATGGCGTTTGACTTCGGCCGCCAGGGTCGCGATGGCGGTGCAGTGGTCCCCGCCAAGCACCGTGAGCAACGCGGCCGGCGGAACGCGTGACAGCCGCTCGGCCACGTTGGACCAGCCTGTCTCGATGTCGGTCCCGGCGTCAAGATCACCAAGGTCAGCGACCTGCAACCCGGTGAGCAGCCGCCCATCTTCGGCCACCGGCGGCATCGCCGCGGACAGGCTGCGGATGCGCTGCGGCGCCAGGGCCGCGCCCTTGCGATATACCGCCGAGCCGTCATACGCGATCCCGGCCACGACAACATCGGCCGATTCGGGAGACCCGCCGGCGAGCCCTCCCCATGGGCGCAGGCCGTCCAGGTTCATGTGGTTCGTCGCTCCGGCACTTTGAGGATGCTAAGCGACCCGACGATAAACCAGACCACGAAGACGCTGAAGACCACCGGAAAGCCGCCCGGAAGCCCCAGCAGTCGCGGCCCCGCATTGAAGGTGTCGAGGATGGGGCCCCCGATGAAGACAGCGATGATGCCCGCGCCGGCTGTAGCGATGTTCGAGAAGCCCATGTAGAGGCCACCCTCGTTCGGCGGAATGATGTCCTGGATGAAAGCCCAGTCCACAGAGAAGAACACCCCGAGTCCGACTCCGATGACCAGGCCGGTCAGCGTGGCCTGAGCCGCGAGCTCCGGGACCTTCAGGAAGTGCCCAAGCGGCGACAGCAAACCCTCTGGTACCCACCTGTAGTGGCTGAAGACGAGGACCACCGTGCCGACAGCCCCACAGAGGCCGGCCGCGAAGATGAGCGGCCGGCGTCCGATGCGGTCAGAGAGCCTGGACGCGGGCCATGTGATCAGCGCCGCGACACCTATCGAAAGTCCGAGCAGCGTTGACGCCGCGATGGTCGTGGCTTTGCGGTCGTTTTGAAAGAACACATTGTCGAAGTAGAAGAAGGCGAAGTTCTGAAGCCCGCCGAACCCCATGAAGATGAGCAATCGCGACACCATGAGCCACACGAAATTCCGGTTGCGGAACGGAACCCCAAACGTTTTCGACAGCAGCTCCCTCGCGCTGCGAAACTGCCCCTCGGCTGGGACCGCACGGTCAGGGACGACAAGCACGGTGATGAGCATGGTCGTGACCAGAACGATGACGATGGATGCAATCGCTGCGCTGCGTCCAAAATGCGCCAGCAGCAGACCGGCGCCGACCGTTCCGCTCGCGATGCCGGCCAGGTTCGCTACGCCGTAGTAGCCCGAAGCCGTGCCACGCTGCGAAAATGGCACGACGTCCGGAAGCAGACCTTGATAGGGCGCTTGCGCTGTGTTGGACGCAAACTGGAGCAGGAAGTAGCAGGCGACCAGCCACCAGTAGTTGCCGGCGAGCGCGATCCCAATGAGGAAGAGCACATCACCCGCAGTACCGGCGGCGATGAACGGACGCCGCCGCCCCCACGGCGTGATGGTGCGATCCGAAATGCCTCCAACTATCGGCTGCCACACAATCGCCACCAGCGTGCCGAGAGACTTGAGAAAGCTCGCGGCCAGGCCTTCGTGAGCCCGGCCGACCAGCTGGATGATCAGGTCGGGCAGGATCAGCGCGGTCAGGCTGTTCCAGAGGTATCCGATCGCGATCCAGTACAGCGAGAGAACGATGAAGTCGAGGTGGTTCAGCCGGCGCTGCGGACCAGCGGCCGCGGCGACGGCGGCGACCGTCAATCCGGAAGCAGACCGATGAGGAGGGGTCGGCGAGAGATTCGGCGCCTAGGTGGCCCAGATGCTAGGCGCGGCCAAGCACCGGAGCGAGCGCATCCGTTGATGCCCGAGCGAGGAGCGGAGGCCGCAACAACGCAGATGGGCCGCATCGGCGCCGAAGATCCGTCGACCATCTCCTCAGCGGTCAGCCACGTACGGGGGAAGGGACTTCTTGACCGGCCGGTCTTCGCGGTAGCCCAGCGCGTACTCGCCTTGAAGGATCGTGTGAACCTCACGTGTTCCCTCGTAGATGATCGGCGCCCGCGCGTTGCGAAGGAAGCGCTCGACCGGATACTCGGCCGAGTATCCGTACGCTCCATGCACCTCGATCGCGTCGTGGGCGGCGTTGAACGCCGCATCCGTGGCGTACTGCTTCGCCATCGACACGTCGCGCGTGTGCCGCAACCCGGTGTTCTTCATCCACGCGACTTTGAAATAGAGCATCCGGCAGATCTCATAGTCGCGTGACATGTGCGCGATCATCTGCTGGATCAGCTGGTAGCGACCGATCTCCTGGCCGAAGGTCTTGCGCTCGCGGGCGTACTTCACCGACGCGTCGACGCAGGCCCGCACGGTTCCGGTTGCGCCGGCCGCGACCGTATAGCGTCCGTTGTCGAGACAGCTCATCGCGATCTTGAACCCGTCGCCCTCGTCACCGATGCGGTTCGCCTCCGGCACCTCGACGTCGGTCATGAAGATCGAGCCCACGTCGCCGGCGCGAATGCCGAGGCGATCCTCGATCGGCTCTGTGCGCAGCGCTTTGCCGCAGGCGGCACGATCGAGCATGAAAGCCGAGACGCCACGGGATCCGGCCTTTGGGTCGGTCTTGGCGAAGACGAGCAGGAAATCGGCCGTGTCGGCGTCGGAGACCCAGACCTTCTGTCCGTTCAACACGTAGCCGCCGCCTGATCGTCGAGCTGTCGACAGCATCGATGCCGCATCGGACCCGGCGTTGGGCTCGGTCAGGCCATAGCAGGCGAGCTTCTGGCCCGTTGCCATGGGCACCAACCACTGCTGCTTCTGCTCTTCCGTCGCCCATGTGTAGAGTCCCATCCCGACCAGGCCGACGTGCACGGACAGCACGGTCCGGTAAACCGTGTCCACGTATTCGAGCTCCTCGCATACCAGCCCGAGGGACAGGTAGTCGAGCCCGTGACCGCCGTAGCGCTGCGGAAAGCAGACGCCGGGGAGCCCGATGGAGGCGAGCTTGGCGAAGATCTCTGGGTCGTGACGCCCGGCGCGATCGTTGGCCTGGATGGTGGGGGCGAACTCGCGGGCGCAGAAGTCGCGGACGGTCGCGACGAGCTGCTCCTGGTCGGAGGTCAGCGCGAGATCGAGCGGCATTTGTGGCCCTCCTGGGAAGTCGCTCCCCAATTCATCGGCCTAGTCGGCCGGGCTTCGCTGATTCCTGCGTCGCCTCCTGTGCGCCTTGTCGAGCTTATTCCCAGGTCGGGCCACACATCAACGGTATTACTTGCAGTGTTACTTGTGCGGAGTCGGGCTCGGGCTGGTCGCGAGGCGGGTCGTGCTTGCCGTGGTGGTATGGAGGTCGCTGGGCCCGACGTGTCCGATAAACGGCAGGTGGTGGCCAATGCTGAGAATGAAGGGAACGCTCTTCGAGCTGTGCAGCTGGGGCTGCACGAAGTCTGTGTAGATCTGCTGCAGCTGGTGGATGCCGGCGACGGAATCCAGGTGCGCCCCTGACGACTTAACGGCCGCGGTTTTCAGGGCCTGTAGGTCGGACTTGGAGACCATGGCCGATGTGATCGGGTTGGAAAGAATCTCCGTTTCGAGCTGGTTGACCTGCGTCAGAGTGAGGCTCGCCGTCCTCAAAGCAGGTTCAAATGCGTTGTCAAGGGTGACCAGCGCAGAGACGGCGATATAGATCACGACGAAAGTCACCAAGGCATGAACGAAGATGCCGAGCAAGCCGTCGATCCCGCGGATGGCTTCGAGCCGGTGAAATGCGCCTCCGATCGCACCACCGATCGCGCCGAGGATCACAGCGAGGATGAGTGCGACGAAAACGCTGAACACCGCGTTGAGGCGGAGAAGCTTCGCCATCTCGCTTGTGTACTGGTCGTGGAATCGAAATACCAGGAGCAAGGTGCCGAAGAAAAAGATCTCGGCCATCAGCGGCTGGATCACACCGCGCTGATACCCGGTGATGAGGGCAACGATCAGCGCGAGGACCACGATGACGTCGATGATCATCGCGCGGTCATACCGCCGCTGGGCGCCGCAGGGCGATCCGTGACTCGACCACGAGATATCCAACGAACATAAAGGCAATACCCAGCGCCTCACTGACTGGTTGCGCCGCGTAAATGCCTTTGGTTTGAGCAAGGCTGTGCCCCCCGGCGACCATGAAAGCGCCTGCCGCAAGGATGACAAGGCCTACCACCCGATTTCTCGGTGCTCCGGCGCGTGCGGCCTTCCAGGCCGAATACGCGGCGCCGCCGACCAGCAGCACCGATCCGCCGAGATTGGTGATGAGCGGCAGTAAGGCCGGCACGTCGATGGCGCCCCGCGCCGGGACCTGCGCCCTGAGGAGGTTGTGGTTCGTGTGCGCGAAGATCACCGTGAACAGGGCGACGATTGAGATCAAAACCAACACGATCGTCGCGATCCGGCCCACTCGTGGCGTGGTAAGCAGCAAGAGTGAACCAAGGCCGAGCCACCCTACGTTGAGCAGGCCGCCGAAAAGGTAGTAGCCCTTGTAAGTCGCATCGGACCAGCCGAGCGCCTCCCCGGCGGTCTCGAAGAGGGCCGCTGCCGCGAACATCGCGAGGGCGATGGCCCAGACCGCCTGGTAGGGCTTCCGGCGGCTCAGGTACTGGCCGGCGACGACCGCGGCGAAGGCGCCGCCGACCGCGCCTGCGATCAGGGGGATCACGAACACCGGCGCAATTCTAGAGTTTGCGCACGAACGGACTGGCCACACCGGGCCAGAAACTCCGGGTTCCGTTAGACTCGGGCCAATCTTGGCCCGAACGATCGCCGTCGCGATGCAGAAGGGGGGTGTCGGCAAAACCACCACCGCCGTCAACCTCGGCGCCGCCCTGGCAGAGGTAGGTCAGCGCGTGCTCCTGATCGACCTCGACGCCCAGGGCCACCTTACCCTTTACATGAAGCCCTCGGCCGAGATCGAGAAGACCGTCTATCACCTGCTCGTCGATCCGGACACGACAGTGACCGACGTGGTGCAAGAGGCACAGCAGATGGGCGTCCACTACATCCCGGCCGACATCGAGCTTGCCGGCGCGGAAAACCAGCTCATCAACGAGATCGGCCGAGAGAGCATCCTGCGCGACAAGCTCGAGCCTGCGCAGAAGCGCTACGACTTCATCATCATCGACTGCCCACCGTCACTCGACCTGATCGTCATCAACGCGCTGGTGGCTGCTGACGAGGTGCTCGTGCCGCTGCAGGCCGAGTTTCTCGCGCTGCGAGGAATGCAGGAGCTGCTGGTCACGATGGAGCGCGTCAAGCGCCGCCTGAACCCACGGCTGGAGTTGATCGGAATTTTGCCCACGCTCTACAAGCACCGTGCGCTGCACTCGCAAGAGGTGCTCGCCGCAGTCAGAGAGAAGTACGGCGACAAGGTCTATGAGTTCGGAATCACCGATTCCATACGTTTTGCGGAGACTCCTCTGGCTGGTCAGTCGATCCTCACATATGCCCGCGAGTCCGATGGTGCGAAGTCATACCGTGCGCTGGCAGCCAAAGTCATGGAGAATCACAGATAGCAATGCCAACATTCAAACGAGTGTCACTCGCGGGATCTGAAGAGCTGTTCCGGCCGACGCGACCACAGGTCGTGACAGACGACGTGATCAGAGAAGCCGTCGACCGGCCGCAGGTCAAGGTGAAAGAGGTTGTCT
>CATPBO010000066.1 GCA_955652835.1 Candidatus Dormiibacterota bacterium | reverse complement strand
GCGTGAGCAGGTGGTGGGGGCTGCCAACCGGCGAGAGGTCTACTCCCACATGCCCGTCCTGCCGAAGGTTTCCAACCGTCGCGTGTTCGGGGGCGGTGACCTATGGGTGGTGGAGGCGACACTGACGTACGGCGACAAGCCGTTCGCGGCTGTGCTCATCTTTAGGCTCCGAGGTGGCAAGATCGCGACGGAGATCGGGTACTGGGCTGAGCCGTTCGACGCCCCCGAGTGGCGGGCTCAGTGGGTCAAGCCGCTGGACGTAGTCCACCGGTCGTAGCCCCCGCCCCGGGCGGTCGAACCGCCATTGTTGGTGGTAGTGGTTTGAGCCGGCATGCTGACAGGCCTCGTTACAGCCAAACTGATGGCTTCCGCCACGATTGTCGGCCCCTGGTTCGCGTTACGGAACCCGCGGCCCACCACCATCCATTTGGCATCGAGAACTCGACACGCTTGCCGGCTCACATGTGCCACCGCCCGTCCTCCCTATCTCATTAGCTCGGGCGAGCAGTTTCCAGAGTGTCGGGTAAGGTTTGTGCGTGGCGCTGGCGTCGGTCGTCCCCGTCTACCGACTAGGCTTTGCGCTACTGACTCTGGCGGCCATCGTGACGCAGCTGGTGTCGCTCGCTGCGGCTGGAACATTGGACGCCGTGAACTACCTCACCTATTTCACGGTCGACAGCAACTTGATCGCCACCATCCTGTTCCTCGTGGGCACGGCACGCTGGCGCTCGGAACGATCGGCGTCGCCTTCTACAGCGCTGCGATTCTGATTCTGATGTTGGTCGTCTGTTCTGTCGTGGTGTGGCTTGGCAACGTCCGGAGCCATTCGGCCCCCGACCGCCGGACCACATAGCGCGCCACCTTGGGCGCAGTCGCCTCGGCCAGTATCGAGATCTGAGACCGCGCCTGCGCAAGGGGCACCCCCAATCGCCGAGCGGCGGCGGCGTGCGAGCAGTTCCGAAACGCCTACTCTGCACGGCTCGCGCCGAAATCGCTACATTCGTGGGCGATTAGGCGCCGGGTTGCCTAGCTCGATGAATCTCCAGCGAATTTCTGACTCGGGACAGTTTTTGCGCACCCTAGCCATGTGCATCCTGGCGTTGGTGCTGGTCGCCGGCTGCGGCAGCGGCCAAGTGGGCACCACCACCGGAACGCCTGCTGGGTGCGTGTGCATATGGCCGGTGTACCGCGGAGATAAGGCGCGAGATGGACACCCGGGCGGTCCGATGCTGACCGCCGGCCAGGCCCGCAGGCTGAAGGTTGCGTGGGCCGCCCACCTCGATGGGCCGATCGACGGCTCGCCGATTGCGGTGCCGACTTTCCAGCACGGCTTGGTGGTGGTGGCGACTACTGAAGCCGGCGAGATCGCAATGGTCAGTGAGAACACAGGGACAGTGTTCTGGAAGCGCACCGGCCTCGGAAAGTTCTCTGGCTCGCCGGCGGTGGAGGGTGCCAGGCTCCTGGCCGCCACGCTGACCGGCCACGTCTACGCATTTGACATTAGCGACGGTCGCACCTTGTGGGACTGGACTGCACCCGGCGGACACCCGGCGATCTGGTCGTCGCCCATCGTCGCCTTGGCCACCGGGTATGTCGTGCTGCTAGGCGTCGGCTCGCAGTACGGAGATCACCCGCTCGAGCCCGGGCGGGTCGTCGCCCTCGACTTAGGTTCGGGACAGGCGGCGTGGACGTTGTGCGTTGAAGCGAACTGCGCGCCGGGCGGCGGGGTGTGGTCGTCGGTCGCGGTCGACGGAGCCGGGCGCGGCTTCGTGGGCACGGGCAACCCGGATGACGGCGTGATCGCATTCGACGTGGCGACAGGCCAGAGGCTCTGGGCGACGAGCCTCAACGCCGACCAGGGCCGTGACCTCGATGTCGGGGCGACACCGATCGTGCTGAGCCTTTCCGGTCGCGAGATGGTGGCCGTCGGATCCAACGGCGGGGTCTTCGCCGAGCTTGATGCGTTATCCGGCTCCGTGATCTGGTCCAAGGCGCTGGTGGCTGGCAGTGCGGTGCACGGGCTGATCGCATCGCCAGCCTTTGACGGTGAGAGCCTGTATGTGGCGTCGGCCAGTCCCCCGACGGGTATGTTCGCGCTGGATCCGCAGACCGGCAGAATGCGCTGGCAGCACCGAACCAACCTGCCCGTTTACTCAGCGCCTGCGGTTGGGGACGGGGTGGTTATCTTCGGGACCGGGGACGTGTTTGGTGACGCCCACCAAGGAGGTCTTCTGGCGCTCTCCGCGTCTGACGGCGCAGTGCTGTGGAGCTACGACGCTCATTCGAGCGTGTTCAGCGCTCCGGCGATCGTGGCGACGACGCTGCTGGTCGGCGACACGCGTGGCGACCTGCTCGCATTCGTACCCGGTTAGCTAGGAGCGGGCACGTCGCTGCGAGGGCGATACGGGACTAGCTTCACCTTGCGCGGTCATTCACTGACGATGCGCGCGATGTGCTTGACGTGGGATCGCTCATGGTTGGCGAGCCACCGCCCGTACTCCAGCACGGTTCGTTCGCGTGGCCTTCCGGCGCCTGTAACGGTCGCGCTACGTGACCAGGCCACAACTGGCAGGGGTCGCAGGAAGGCCAACAGTTCGGCACGTTGTTTCGTAAAGGCGCGGAACGAGGGCCCGAATTCCAGCTCGGGATAGTTCGTGCTTTTGATCCATGTCGTGGGATTAATCGCTCGGATCGTCGGCCGGTCTTCCGCGACGATCATTGCGATGTATTTGCCCCACATGTCGGCGCATGAACGGAGATGGGCAAGAACATCGTTGACGGACCACTCGCCCCGGCTCGGGGGACCGTGCAATCGAGCTCGTGGCAGACGCACGGTAAGAGCGGCGATGGCCTCAGGTTGCTCCTTAAGCTGCGTCAGGACCTGATCGATCGTGAGCGGTCGGTCATACACGGTGATTACATGTTGCATGGCCAGATCCCGGATACCCCATAACACCGGCTGCAGCGCTCCGTGTGCCTGAGATCAGGCCAGGATTAGGCGCAGCGCTCAGGCCCAGCTACCGCGGAGGTAGGTGGTTCGAGTCCACCCGGGCCGTATCGAGGATCGTGCCGCAGCTTGCCCTCCATTCCCGAATCCGCAGTGGCTTGCAGACGGCATAGATTGATG
>CATPBO010000065.1 GCA_955652835.1 Candidatus Dormiibacterota bacterium | reverse complement strand
GCACAAGGTCGAGTCACCGATGCTCGAGCTCCAGCCGGTCGTCTCGCCGAATGAGCTGAATGCTGCACAAGCCGCTGTACGCGAGGTATTCGTCAAGCCCGAGCTGCGCGAGTACATCGCCAGGCTGGTCGGCCGGACGCGCGGCAACCCGGAAGTTGCGCTCGGCGCAAGCACGCGGGGCACCCTCAACCTGTTCCACGCAAGCCAGGCCCTGGCCGCGGTGCAAGGCCGGAGCTACGTACTGCCCGACGACATCAAGGCGCTGGCCGAGCCGGTGCTTGCGCACCGCATCATCCTTCGGCCCAACGCGGAGATGCAGGGTCAGAGTGCCGGCAAGCTCGTCGCCGGGCTGCTGGAGCGCGAGCACGTTCCCCAGATGGCATACGACGGGTAGCTCGTAGCTAGGGGCACATGAGCAAGGTCGCCCTCGCCGTAGCCCTCGGCCTGTTGCTCTTCTTCACCTACCTCACCGCGATCCGGCCTGCATTCGCCTTTGCGTACGCGCTGTGTCTCCTCTTCGTGGTCGCGTGGGCATGGCCGCGACTCGCGATCCGCGGCATGACCCTGAAGCGCCGGCTCGACCCGGGCACGCCGACCGTGGGCGAGTCCTACGAGGAGACGATCGAGGTTCGCCGAAAGGGATGGGTGCCGGCTCCGTGGGTGGAAGTCCGCGACCTCAGCCAGATCCCTGATTACCAGCCAGGCCGAGTGATCTCCGTTGGTGGCGAGGTGGTGAGGTGGAAAGCTCGTGGCGTGTATCGCCGCCGTGGCTGGATGGCCTTTGGACCGACCTCGCTCCGCCTACGCGAACCCTTCGGGCTCTTTGACAAGGAGCTCAAGCTGACGGACCGCACGTCAATCCTGGTGTATCCGCGCGTCCGGCCGATTCCCGACCTGCTGACCCCGAGCGCTCAGCAGGTCGGCAACTCGCCCAGCTTCGGAGCCTGGGCGGACTATCCGCCGGAGACCGGCGGCGTGCGCGACTACACCACCGGCGACAGCTTCGGCCGCATCCACTGGCCTCTATCTGCTCGACACGGCAGGCTGATGTCCAAAACTTTCGAGCAGCCGCTCACCACCGACCTCTGGATCTTGCTCGACCTCGATCGCAACGTGCATTCCGGCGAGGGTGAGGAGTCGACGGTCGAGTATGCGGTGAGCCTCGCGGCATCGATGGCTTCTCAGGTTCACAGTCGAGGCCGGCAGGTCGGACTGATTGCCAACGATTCGCGAGGAACCATCCTCGAGCCGCACCGCGCGGTTCGACAGGACCGGCTCATCCTCGATTACCTTGCCGTCGCCCAGGCCGATGGCCGTACACCGCTGACACAGACGCTGGCGTGGGACAAGATCCGCAGGCTGCCGCGCCGCGCCATCGCCGTCATCACACCGAGCGCCGACCCGGCATGGGTCCGGCTGCTGCAGTCGGTCCGCGGACGCCGCTCGACGCTGATCGTGTTCTACATCGACGTCGGCAGCTTCGGTGGCCCCGACCAGAACCCGAGCTTCGATCTCGGTCAGGACGTTGACCTTTACGTAGTTCGCCGCGGCGATGACTTCGCGCGCCTGGTGAGGACGAGGGATGCAATCCGCATCGCTTAGCACGCGTCTGCAGCTGGCCCGCGGACACATGTGGGGCGGCGCACGCTCGTCGATGGGCGGCGGTGTTGTGTGGTCGGCCCTGATTGTTTTCCTTCTGACCTTTGCCGTCGCGCGGTCCACAGCCACCGCTGCATGGGTGAACGGTATCGACGTCATCACGCTCGTCGCGCTCATCGGTGCGGCGCTCATGGGCGTGCTCGCTTTGACGCCCATTCCATGGCCGGTCGGCCTGGGCCTCGGCATGATCCTCGGCCCGGTCGCCGCTCTCCTCGCAGCGGGACCAGTGCTCCATGCCACCCACCCTCTCGATCCGGGGCTCGTGACCGGCGATGGCTTTTCGCTACGCATCCTTTCCATCTGGTTGACCCGCATCACCGACGGTACGGCTGCCAGCGATCCTTCTTTCTACCTCTACCTGATCTGCTGGCTCATGTGGGTCACGGGAGCCTGGTTGAGCTGGTGCGTCCTGCGCTGGCGCAAGCCGATGCTCGGACTCATCCCGGGCGCGGCTGCATTCGCCACCAACCTCCTGAACTTCCCAGTGGATCAGAACGGGTACACACTCTCCATCCTCGTCCTGACCCTGGCACTTCTCTTGTGGACCAACTACACGGGATCGATCGCCAGCGCCACACGAGCCCACGTCAAGCTGACAGGCGACGCCCGATGGGACTTCTGGGAGAGCGGGCTTGTCGCGATGGCGGCGCTGATCGTGCTCGCGATCATGCTTCCACCCCTGTCCACGGTCGACCGGACGGTCGACGTTGAGTCGAGCCTGTTCTCGAACTGGGCTCAGCTTCAGCAGAGGCTCAGCCACCCAGGCATCGTCGGGGTTGGCCCGGGCGCGGGCGGCACCACCGGCTTCTCGACTGATGTGCCGCTCGGCGGACCCCTCACGCGTACGCGCGACGTCGTGTTCACGTACACGGTCGTCGGCGATTACGCGGGCGCGAGGTATTTCCGAGGCGTGAACGAGACGTCAACGTTGGGCGGCGAGTGGCGATATCCCACTGGGCCCGGCCTCCGCCAGTCGATCAACAAGAACGTGGTACCGCCCTACAGCGAGGCATATCAGAAGCTCGCGGTCTCGCGCGTCATCGTGAAGATGCTTCGCCCACCGATCGGAAACGCGGACATCCTTTTCTATCCCGGCGAGCTGTATCGAACCGACCGCAACGCCATCGCTACCCAGGTGTCTGTGCCTGGAATCAACGGGTCCGGAGTGACTCAGTTCGGCATCTTGAACACCATTGACCGGCTATCGAGCGTCCAGCCTCCGACGTCGTCCGGTAACTACACGGTGACCGTCGAGTACTCGAGCGCCACGGACTCAGCGCTGCAGTCCGCCGGGACCAATTATCCCGACTGGCTCCAGCCGTACTCGACCTTGCCGCCGAGCTACCGAAGCCCCGGAGTCATGAGGCAGATTCACGACCTGGCCGTGTCAGTCGTGACCGCGGCCGGCGCCACCACCCCATACGACGAGGCGACGGCGATCCAGAACTATCTTCGCGACCCGCGCAACTACACCTACACGTTGACGCCGCCCAGGACTCCTGCTGGCGTCGATCCGCTCTTCTTCTTCCTGTTCCAGTCGAAGCAGGGCTACTGCGAGTTCTTCGCGTCGGCGATGGGAGACATGCTTCGCTCGCTCGGGATTCCCACCCGACTCGTCAACGGATTCGGCGCCGGCACATACGACAGCACGATCAACGCCTATGTCGTCCGGGGCGAGGACGCTCATACCTGGGTCGAGTCGTATTTTCCGAGCTACGGCTGGATTCCCTTCGAGCCGACACCAGACTCAG
>CATPBO010000064.1 GCA_955652835.1 Candidatus Dormiibacterota bacterium | reverse complement strand
GCGCAGTCACGGTGCTGGCCAGGTCGTCGTCGATGACGCCGCGCAGGAAGATAATGCCGTCCTTGAGCAGGCGCGAGTAGATGTCGTAGGCGCGCTCGCCGCGTCCATCATTCGTGATCACGGTTGGGATCATCGTCATTGTTTATCTCCTTAAATCGAAGCCGATGCGTGCTTTCGGTCGTGGTGGCGGGTTGGCCATCGCCAGGTAGGCGCTGAAGTCGGCCACGCTGCGCAGCGCCTCCAGCGGGAGCGAAGCGGTGGCCAGTCGGAGCTTCGCCGGGGGATCCTCAGGCCAGGCGGGACGATCCGCATCCGCGCCAAGCATGCGCGCGAGGTCCGCGTAGATGTCGGCGGGTCGGGCGCCCAGCGAATGAGCCACCGCCAGCAGCCTCTCGGTCGAGACCTCCTTGCGGCCGCGCTCGACCTCCGAAAGGTGGGCCGGTGAAAGCCCGGCCTCAACCGCGACTTCGGTGAGCGTCCGGCGGGTCGCCTCTCGGCGCTGCCGGAGGACCGCGCCCAGTGCGCTTCTCACATGTCGGGCGGATTCGCTGTAAGCGAAATTCATTCCTTCAAAGCAAATCATACCGATCCGCTTCGCTCTCCGACCGGGAACTGGAAGACCCACCCTAACCCTCCCCCTGAAGGGGAGGAAATAGCCCTTCTCGCTAGGGAAAGGAGTTAGTCCTTGAGGTTGTTCGGGTCCAGGAGCTCCTGCTTCGGCCGCTCGATGACCCGCCGCGAGCGCATGATCTCGATGAGCTTTTTCCGACCCTTCGGGGGGCCGATCATGATCGCACCGACCAGGCGATCATCCTTGAAGAAGAGCTTGCGATAGAACTTCTCGTCGAAGTCATATGTCCGCACCGACTCGAGGTCGGGCTGGACGTCGGGCGTTACGCCCATCACCGCCAGCGTCGATCCGAACATCGTCGTCGTGTAGGTGGGGACATCGAAGAAGTCTTCCGACTCACCGGCCATGTTGCGTGCCGCCACCTTGCCATGCGCTTCGGCGTTGTCCCACGTGCCCATCTGGTTGTGCCGCTCCACCATCAGGTCGTAAAACATCGCGACGTCCCCCGCCGCGTAGACGTCTGGCGCCGATGTGCGCAGCTTGGAATCGGTGACGATGCCGTTGTTCAGCTCGATGCCGGTGTCACGCACAGGCTCGGTGTAATAATCCAGACCGACACCGTAGGTCAGCAGGTCGAAGTAGATCTTGTGCCCGTTGACGGTCTCTGCGTGGAAGCGTCCGTTGGTCCGGCTGAACCTCTGCACCTCGTCGGAAATCAGGAACTGCACGTCCTGGGCCTCGCCCAGCTGCCGGCAAAGCCGGCCGCCTTCCTCATCCAGCACGTAGCGCAGGAACCAGGGTCCGCGCATGATCCACGTGAGTTTTGCCTTCTTGCGAAAGCTGACTCCCTCAGCCAGCTCGTAACCGATGAAGCTGCCACCCATCACGAGCACGCGCTCTGACTCGTCCGCCTTCTCGATGATTGCGTCGGTGTCGTCAAGGGTCTGAAAGCCCAGGCACGCGGACACCTCTTCGGAGCCAGGCCATGGTGGCGGCTTGGGCCGGCCGCCCGTAGCGAGGAGCAGGGCGTCGTACGGAAATTCTTGGCCGCGGTTGGTTCGCACGACCTTGCTCCGGACATCGATCTCGGTCGCCCAGGTCTCGAAATGGATCTCCAGGTTCCGATTTGTGTAGTCCTCGACCGTGCGCATCAGCACCTTCTCCCGGCGCACCTGCCCGCGCAGATAGCGAGGTAGCGCGACGCGGTTGTAGAGGGGATACCGCTCGGCCGCGATCATGACGATCGACGCGTCGGCGTCAGCTTTGCGCAGCTCCTCAGCGCACGTCTGGCCGGCGATACCGTTGCCAATCACGACGTAACGACGAGTCACCTACAGCTGAAGTCCGTAGATGTAGCTGCTGTCCTCGTCATTCGCGAGATCGTATCCGGAAGCGGCCAGGTCATCCGCGGCCGGGTGGTCGCGCGGGAGGGTGACGGTGACATGATCGAGCCCGTCGGCGTCAGCCTCGAAGCGCAGCGACATGAGCAGCTCACGAAGCGCGCCGCCGCGTCCGGCGACGAATGCCACCGCGAGGCTTTGACCCCAAGGCTCCCTCAGCCCGACGATCGCCCGTCCACCTGGGCCGGCCCTCAGCATTCCGATCGTCGCCAGTCGCTTCAACTCCGCGGCGCCCAGGTCTCGCGCGCCGTTGAAGTCGGGCACGACACCGTGATAGAGCTCGATGCCCGGGCTGTTCTCCATGCCGGGCCACAGCTTTCCTGCTTCAAGTGGATCTGGCATCCGCGCCGGCTCGCCACCTTCGAGACGATGTCCACGCCACCAGCGCGCGTCGACGAGGCGGCTGAAGCCCCCGGCTTCGAAGAGGCGAACAGCATCGGGATTCCCGGTTGCCAGGCGCATCTCCCGGAATCCCTGCGCTTTTGCCTCGGCGATCGCGGACGCGAACATCGCTCGCGCCAGTCCCCGGCGGCGGTGGGTGCTCGCGACGCGCAGGCCTTCGTACCAAACCAGACCAGGCGCGTAGGGCCGTACTCGCTGAATGCCGACGACCACTCCATCAATCTCGGCGGCCTGGAATGAGGCGCCGGCGTCGGCGAGCCAGTCGTCGAATACTCGCGGGATGTAATCACGCCCGTCCCAGACGTCGCGACAGATCTCCAGCACGCGCTCGCGGTCCGCGGCCCTCATAGGGCGGAGGGTCAGGTCCTGGTCTGTGGTTGCCAATGTGCAACTCCTGCCACCACCATCCCGCCGTCAAACACGAGCTCCTCGCCGTCGGGCGTGAGCATTTGCTCGAGCATCGCTCGCCCGGTCAGGTCATCCCATGCGTCTCCCACCAATGTGCGCGAGTCGGTGAGCGCCTCATCGAGATCCGCGTAGCGGGTCACGCTCCGGTAGCGCAGGAACGCCACGTCCGGCGCGATGCCCATCTGGATGAGGAGCATGAAGAGCTCGCTGAATCGAGGCAGTCGCGGACCCGCCTCGCCCAACAGCCGCTTGCGGATCGCTGCCGATGGGTGAGGAAGGTCGCTCTCGCGCAGCGCGATGAAGACGCGCTCGCGCGCGGACAGCTCGAGCTTGGTGATGAATGGGACTGGTTCGTCGACGCCGTACAGCACGTGGCTGCAGATGACCAGGTCCGCCGGTGCGACCTCTGCGTCCTCCCACGTGCTGGCGATGATCGTCATGTTGTCTCGCGCCGAGATCTGGGCGCGCATGCCTTCGGACGGCTCCACGGCAGTCACCCATTCCAGCCGCTCCGAGAGAGGAACCGCATGGCGTCCAGTTCCGGCGCCGGCATCGATGAGCGTCGTACGCGGCGACACATAAGGGTCGATGACCGCCAGGAATTGATCGACCCGCGCTTTCGTGGAGCGGGCAAACGTCGGGGCGCGCCGATCCCAATAGCCCGGGTCGGCGTGGGTGCCGGCCAGGGTCGCCCTTTCATGCACGACCTGCTTCCAATTCGCTTCCCAGTCCATGGGAGATCGAGGCTACCGGAATCAGGGCTTGCCCCTAGCTCTCGGTGATTCGCTGGCGGTTTATAACAAGGTTGGGGACAAATCGGGGATAACTTCCAGCCAGCCGTCTACATGGTGGGGTTACGCAGTTTTGGCTCCGCTAGATCTTGTGCCGGGGCTACGATACGGCCGTGGCCGGGACCGAGTTCTCCAACGCTGAATCGGCCGTTCTGGCACGTTACTTCACTAACCTCGACCGCCCAGTCTTTGCACTTCGCAATCTGCCCGAGGTCGTCAAGGGGGCGCTCTTCTCGCGCTACTCGCGGACCGAGAAAAGCCTGCGGCGCGTGCTCCTCGATGAGTTCATCAACGAGCCGGATTCAGGGTTTGACGCGCTCGCGGGGAAGCCTTCGGAGGGCGACGACATGGTCGCCGTGCGCCGCGCCGAGGAGTTCTATGAGCGGGTCCTGGTGGGTTATGGAGACGACTCCGTCGCAGAGCTTGCCGGCGCGCACGTCGCGGTCGAGCGAACCTCGACCCTGGCGGCCAAGGCGCTCGAGGACAGCCGGATCGGCATCTCGCCGCTTGAGAAGTCCACGCGCTACGTGCGGTTCGACCGTCCCGGCCCTGACGGCCGCTTCCTGTTCTATCGCGGCCCCGAGCTCCCTCATCCCGGGTACGAACCGGCCGCCGACGCCCTCTTCAGCGCCTACAGCGCCCTGGTGGAACCGGTCACCGACGCCATTCGGAAACGCTTTCCGCTCGAAGCCGGGGAGACCGACCGCGCGTGGAAGTCGGCGACCAGGGCCAAAGCTCTCGACCTGCTCCGGGGGTTGCTGCCGGCGGGAACACTCACCAACCTGGGCCTTTTCGGCAACGGCCGCGCGTTCGAGTACCTGATCACCAAGATGGCCGGGCACGATCTGCCGGAGTGCCAGCAGCTCGCCACGGACCTGTATCGGGAGCTCGCTCAGGTCATCCCCGCCTTCGTCAAAAGGGCGCTCGACGATCGATACGGCCGCCCTGCCGCCGAGCGCATGGCGAGGATCCGCGTCGAAACGTCAAACATCGCCCGTCGCGGCGACCTGCAGTCCTTGCCTGTACCGAGCGTGAGGCTTGTCGAGCACGACCCCGACGCAGAAAAAAAGGTGGTGGACGCGGTGCTGTTCCCACACTCCGACACGAGCCTCGACCAGCAGGGTGGTGATCCTGCGCAGGTCCTCGAGGTGCTGATGGGCGATCGAGCCAACCGACGCCAGCGCGCGCCGCGAGCGCTTGAGCACGCTCAGTACACCTTCGAGATCGTCGCCAACTTCGGCGCGTACCGCGACCTGCACCGCCATCGCATGCTCACCCAGGACCGCCAGCTGTTGGGCACCAGGTTGGGCTACGACCTCCCGCCTGGCCTGGCCGAGCTCGGGCTGGGTGGCCGTTTCGCTTCGGCGGTCGAGGCAGCCGCCGAGGTCCATGTTGGGTTGGAGCGCGAAGCGGGCCCGGCGCTCGCCCAGTACATCGTGCCGCTTGCGTTTCACGTCCGGTGGTACTTCCGGGCGAACCTGCGCGAGGTCTACCACCTGTGCGAGCTCAGAACCACCCCGCAGGGCCACCCTGACTATCGATGGGTGGCCCAGGAGATGTTCCGCCGAGTCGCCGAGGTACATCCCCGGCTGGCCCGCTATGCCCGCTTTGTCGACCTCGGACCGGGGGATGAGCTGGAGCGGCGTCAGTCTGAACGAAGGCTCGACGATAAGCTGGACGCGCTCAAGCCCCACGAAGTCTGAGGCTGCGCCGTGACTTCGCGGAGACCCCTCATATTGACCGTCGCGTGCGATAGCATCACGGGACCGATGGCGGCGCAAGAGGAAAAAGTGGTTTTGAGCGAGACGAAAAAGCCGCGGGGGCCAGAACGGCGTGAGAACGAGAGGCGCGCCGGAGTGGAGCGGCGGTTCGCCGAGAGGCGCGACTTTTTACGCGCGACTGCCGGCCGCCGCGGGGCCTTTCCATTCGACCGCCGGATCGCCGAGCGCCGCATGCCCGAGCGCCGGCAATTCTGGCCCGAGCCGCAGGACCAGTAGCGGCGCTGGCCCGGCCAGCTCTGATCGTCCACGGCGGCGCCGGGCCGGTCCCTGATGGGGAACGTGCTCCCCGGCAGGCCGCTGTGGAGCTAGCCCGCGACGCCGGCTGGTCTCTGATCGGTGACGGCGCGCTAGCGGCGGTGGCGGCAGCCGTCAAGCAGATGGAGGACGAACCGCTGCTCAATGCAGGGATCGGCGCTTGTCTCAACCTGGACGGGGTCGTGGAGCTCGACGCCGGCGTGATGCAGGGCGGAGAGCTGCAAGCCGGCGGGGTGGCCGGGCTGAAGGACCTGCGCCATCCTATCGATCTCGCGATTGCGGTAATGCTTGACGGCCGGCACGTCCTGCTCGCCGGCGAGGGAGCCTCGCGTTTCGCTCGCGAGCACGGGATTGAGATGTGCGACCCCGCGATCTTCATCACCGACCGCAAGCGGCAGGAGCTCCTCCTCGGCGCGGACACAGTCGGTGCCGTGGCCCGGGATGCCGATGGACGTATGGCCGTCGCAGTCTCCACCGGCGGAATCAGCGGCAAGCTGCCTGGGCGCATCGGCGATTCGCCGATCCCAGGCTCCGGCTTCTACGCCGATGATCGCTTCGGCGCGGTGTGCGGCACAGGCCAGGGCGAAGCCTTTCTCCGTCTGGCGCTGGCGCGACTGATGGTGGTCGAGCTCGAGCACGGAATGGACGCACCGGCAGTCGCAACCGGAGCGGTGGCGTTGCTCGGGACGAGACTCAACGCGTTAGGTGGCGTGATCGTGATCGCCCGCGAGGGTGCGCCGGCATCCTCCTTCAACACTCCGTCGATGCCGGTGGCGGTGGCCACCTAGGTGGATTCGGCCAATACCGGGGAGCTCGTCGCCCTCGCCCTCAAGCGAGCAGGCGTCAGTCATCTCTTCACGCTGAACGGCGGTCACATCTGGCCGATCCTCACCGGCGCGACCGAACACGGCATCCGGATCATCGACGTGCGCCACGAGCAATCCGCCGGATTCGCGGCCGAGGGCTGGGCCAAGGTAACGCGGCAGGTCGGTGTGGCGGCAGTCACCGCCGGGCCCGGGGTGACCAACTCGGCCTCGGCGCTTGCCCAGGCGCAGTCTGGCGACAGCCCGATGTTTGTCATCGGCGGCCGTGCGCCGGTTGCCAGGTGGGGCATGGGCTCGCTGCAGGAGATGGATCACCTCGAGGTCGTCCGAAGCCTGACCAAGAAGGCAGTGACGCTGGCCTCCCCGGAGGAGGCCTACAGCCTCGCGGCGGAATGCATGCGCACGGCGCTCAGCCGGCGGACTGGCCCGGCGTTCATGGACGTCCCGCTCGACATCTTCTTCGGGGCGGCGGACCTACCTGAGGCCACCGAGCACCTGACGCCTGAGCTGGGCCCGCCGCCGGACCCAGACCTGGTTCAGCAAGCCTCCCGATTGATTCGCGAAGCGGAGCGGCCGGCGGTGATCGCAGGCGGAAGCGTGTGGTGGGCGCACGCGGAAGAAGAGCTCACCGAGCTGATCGAGGGTGCCCACTTGCCTCTTTCCGTCAACGGAATGGCACGCGGAATGCTGCCTCCAGGCCATCCGCTGTTCTTCCCGCGCGCGCGCGGTCCGGCCCTTGGCGAAGCCGACCTCATCGTCGTGATCGGCGCGCTGCTGGATTTCCGGCTCAACTATGGGCAGCCGCCGGTGTTCTCAGAAGATGCGCGCGTGGTCATCATTGATGTGGACAGCCACCGCAAGCAGAGGGCGTCTGACGTTGCGATCTATGGAGACCTGAAGGCCGCGCTGGCGGCCCTGGGCGAGGCAGTCCGTGGTACCCCCGAACGCGTCTCCTGGCTGGAAAGGCTTCGTGAGGCCGAGGCATCGTCCCGCCATCGCGATCAGGAGATAACACGGTCAGACTCGTCGCCGGTGCATCCGGCTCGGCTGATCGCCGAGGTGGATGCGTACTGCGACCCGGACGCGATCCTGGTCGGCGACGGGGGTGACTTCGTCTCGTTCGCCGGGCGCTTGCTCGAGCGCGCCAAGCCGGGGTTGTGGATCGACCCGGGGCCTTTTGGGTGCCTCGGTTCAGGACCCGGGTATGCGATGGCCGCCAAGCTGGCCCACCCTGACCGGCAGGTGCTGCTGCTCTCTGGCGACGGGGCGTTCGGCTTCTCGGCGATGGAGTTCGACACTATGGTCCGGCACCGCATCCCGGTTGTTTGCGTCGTCGGCAACAACAGCATCTGGGCCCTTGAAAAGCACCCCATGCTGAGCATGCTCGGCGTGAGCATCGCCGCCGACCTCGGCCGCCAGACCCGATACGACAAGGTGGTCGAAGCGCTGGGTGGATATGGCGAGCTCGTTGACCGTCCCGACGAGATCCGGCCGGCCCTCGAACGGGCGTTCAAGTCGGGGCTGCCGGCGTGCGTCAACGTTATCTGTGATCCGGACGTGGAATATCCGCGATCATCTGTCTTGATGTGAGCGCGACACAGGTCAAGGCATCTGGGGGGAGTCCCCCCAGCATTCAAGGAGCTATGTGAGCATGAGCGCCACCGAGCTCAAGCAGGTCGTCGAAGCGGACGAATGGCGCACGGCCCAGTCTCAGTTCGACGACGCGGCGGAGATCATAAAGCTCGAACCATGGCTGCGTGAGGTGCTGCGCGAGGTGCAGCGCGAGTTCACGTGCAACTTCCCGGTGAGGATGGACGACGACCACCTTCGCATGTTCACCGGCTACCGTGTGCAGCACAACATCAATCGCGGACCGGCCAAGGGCGGCATTCGCTATCACCCGGACGTTTCGCTGAACGAGGTCAAGGCGCTCGCCATGTGGATGACGTGGAAATGCGCCGTCGTCAACATCCCGTTTGGCGGAGCGAAGGGGGGAATCATCGTCAACCCGAAAGGGCTTTCGCTCAACGAGCTCGAGCACATGACGCGACGGTTCGCCACGGAGATCTCGATCCTCATCGGCGCCGATCGCGACATCCCCGCTCCCGACGTCAACACCGACGGCCAGACGATGGCGTGGATCATGGACACCCTGTCGATGCACCTCGGTTACTCCGTCCCGGCGTCCGTGACGGGCAAGCCGATCGAGGTCGGAGGATCGCTTGGCCGCATCGAGGCGACAGGTCGGGGCGTGACCATCTGCGCGATGGCGGCGCTGGAACACCTGGGCCGTCAGCCGCATCAGACACGCGTAGCAGTGCAGGGCTTCGGCAACGTAGGGAGCATCAGCGCGAAGCTGCTCGAAGAGGCAGGCTGCACAGTGGTCGCGGTCTCGGAGGACTACGGAGGCATTTACAACCCGCTCGGTCTTTCGATCAAGCGCGTGCTGGAGTACCGCGCGCGGGAAAAGACGTTGAACGGTTTCCCCGGCGCGCAGCCGATCGGCAACCAGGAATTGTTGAGCGTCGACTGCGACCTTCTCGTCCCCGCCGCGATCGGTAATCAGCTCACGTCGCGCAACGCGCGCGACGTCAAGGCGAAGCTGATCGTTGAGGGCGCCAATGGGCCCACGACCCCTGAGGCCGACGCCATCTTTCGCGAGCGCGACATCTTCGTCGTGCCGGACATCCTCGCGAACGCGGGCGGCGTCACGGTGTCTTATTTCGAGTGGGTGCAGGACCTGCAGTCCTTCTTCTGGTCCGAACACGAGGTCAACCAGAAGCTCAAGGCGATCCTCTCCAGGGCATTTTCAGAAGTGCTGAAGACCAAGCTCGAGAAAAAGCTCGACATGCGCATGGCTGCTTACTGCCGGGCGGTGTCACGCGTCGCGGGCGCGACGCGGGAACGGGGACTCTACCCGTAGAGGGGAGGCGTTACCCGCGGTGCCGGCACCGACGGGTCATAAGGTGACTCGAAGCCCGCGGGCGCGGCACGAGGGGAATCCCTGGGCTGAAGCGCAGGAACTGTCAGTGCTAATACGCCCGGCCTGGGACTGTGAAGACCAGCACCCACGTCATGAAGCCAACAGCCAAAGTGGTCTCCACTGCACCCCAGAAACGAATCGAAGCAGGCGAGCCCCATCCCCATCCGATTGGCCGCGATCCGGCGGCAAGCAGTCTCTTGGTCGTGGCGCGACGCCCGATCCGTACGCGCCGAAGACTCCGAAGAACGTTGAAGTAAAAGTCGCGAAACGATTCAGGAGCCATCAACGACCAAACGCCGGAAGCCCCCATTAGCAGGGCCAACACAGCGGCGTACCAAAAGGCGAAAGTGAAGGTGCCGTCCGCGTAGCGCCACAGAATTGCCAGGAACACCAGCCGGATCATGCCTCAGCGAACCAGATGATTCCGCCATTCGGGCGTAGATGGTTGGGTGTTGGGCAATTGTTAGAGCCATGCGGGCTCACTTGACGCGAAAGTGGGCTCTAGATCTCTCTCGTTCGGAAGCTCCAGATGCTCAGCGCCAGCATCAGCGCGAACCACAGCACGACCCAGGCGAGAAACGAGACCGGGGGAGGGTCGACCGCGGCAAAAGGATTGGCGCGAGCCACAGTCCCCGCTGCCCGCATCGTGGCCAGGAAGGCGTCCGGCTCCATAGCGTAGATCGCGCCTCGCCACAGGCCGTCGGTCGGGAGCAGCAGGTGGCTGATCACGCCGACGTTTTCCACCGCCTGGTTCTGCAGCCCGGTCCCGACATCCCCGACTACTCCGGCGATCCAACCCATCAGCCAGGCCACCAGCGCGATGACTCCCCCCGTGATGCCCGAGAGCCGCGTTGACAGGGCCAGGCCGAGGGAGAGGAGCACGAGGCCTTCCGCACCCACATACAGAATCAGCTGGTCTGGGTGCGGCGGCACATAGCCCGTCGCCCAATCGACCGCGGCGAGCTCGAGGAATGCCGAGCCGGCGGCATACATCGCGATGAGCACCGCCAATCCGAGCCACTTTCCGATCACGACCTCGCTGCGGCGCACTGGTCGGGCGAGGATCGAAAGCAGAAGGCCGCTCTCGACCTCGCTCGAGATCAGCGGCCCGGCGACAACCGCCGCGCTCAGGGCCAGCACCCCGCTGTACATGAAGGTGACGACGATGAGGAGCTGCGAGGTGATCAGTGCGACCTGCACGGGTGGCAGAACCACGCCGGCCGAGTTGGTCACCGTCGTGATCTTGTGAAAGCCCCACGCGGAAAAGCCGACGACGATCAGCGTCAGGATCACCAGGGCGAGAATCAAGCGCCGGCGTGACGTTTCCTGGACCGTGAGCCGGGCGATCACCAGGACCGGAGGCATTACTTTTCCTCCTCCTCGAGCAGTTGCAGGAAGCGGTCTTCCAGTGTCTGGTGGCGCGGCGCGACCTCGTACACCCGGCCGCCCAGCGCGACGATCGCCGACACCAGCTCGGGCACGCGGTCGGGCTTGAGGTTGGTGAAGGTGAGCTGGTCGCCTTCGTCGTCGATGCTCCCAAAGCCCGCGAGCTTTGCCTTGTCCGCGTCGCCAAGGCCTTCCACCCTCACTTTCACGGCTGTCCCGCTGAGCAGCTCGTCCATCGTCCCCGAGGCAATGACGCGGCCGTGGTCGACCACGGCCACCCGGTCACACACCTGCTCCACCTCGCTCAGGAGGTGAGAGTTGAGAAACACCGCGGTGCCGCGCGCCGCCAGGCCGCGAATGATCTCGCGGACGTCATGGCGGCCGACCGGGTCGAGGGCAGAGGTGGGCTCGTCGAGAAAGACCAGCTCGGGCTCGCCCAGCAGCGCCGCCCCCAGGCCGAGCCTCTGCTGCATGCCTTTCGAAAACGTGCCGACGCGATCCTTCGCACGATCGGTCAGGCCGACCGTCTCGAGTGCTGACGTGATCTCGTCGTTCCAGCTGGAGCGCGGCAGCGGTGCGAGCTCGCAGTGGAGGGCGAGAACCTCGCGAGCGGACAGCCAGCCCTGGTATCGGAAGAGCTCGGGGAGGTAGCCGATCCGCCGTCGGGTCTGCAGGTCGCCGATTGGACGGCCCAGGAGCCAGGCCTCGCCGGAGGTCGGTTTGAGAAGCCCGAGCAGCAGCTTCACGGAGGTCGTCTTGCCCGCCCCATTCGGGCCGAGGAACCCGAACACCTCGCCGCGCGGCACCGTCATCGACAGGCCTGCGAGCGCGACGGTGCGCCCGAATCGCTTCGAGAGGTTGACGGTCTGGATCGCCGGATGAGCTTCGGCGGTCGCTCCGTATGGAGCAGCCGCCTCCGTCTCTTCTATTACTTCTGGCACCAAGTGCAGGCTATAACGCCTGCTCAGGTCAGTTGGTTAGCGATATCGATGGCGGCGGACTGCTTGACGGTGCCGACCACTCCGTAGACGATGCCGTTCTTGACCCAGATCACTCCAGCGCCAACGCCGGTGTTGTCTCCAAGCGCCACGCCCTGGACGCCCTGGATGGTCACCGACGACGAGGTGGCGAACTGGACCGGGACTGGGATCGGCAGGGTCGTGCTGGGATCGCCGATCGCCTTGATCGCCGCTTTCAGCTCAGGTGAGATGCCAGGCTGGGCCAGCAGATAGTCCTCGAGCTGCACCACGGTGACTTGAGACGAGGTGGCGATCGGCGCGCTCGTTTCGCCGACGACCAGCTGCGGAAGGCTGACCTGGGTCACATCCGAGGCGCCTGGTTTGTTGAAGTTGCCGTAAATCTCAGCCACGGCCGGACCAACGGTCACGGTGAGCTGCGCACCGTCCATGCCCGCGGGCAGTGCCGGCAGAGGCTTGCCCGCCTGCGCTGCTGCGGCGGCGGCTTTGTCCTTGCTGAAGGTGAAGACTCCAATCGCTTGCGGCATGGCCGCATAGGTCACGTTCGTTGAGACGCCGGCCGGCAGCTGGGCAACCTTCGGCAGCTTCAGCCCGGAAATCGTCTGCGCCTCCGCCGCGGTGGTCACGACCTGGACCTGCGGTTGCTTCGTCCACGAGACCGTCCCGTACACGCTGAGCTGCGAGAGCGACTCCATGTCGGCGAGGGTCACCGGAACGGGCGTGACGGTGTTCGGCGAGAAGGTGTTGCTGTCCTGAGCGATGGCTGTGGCAAGCAGTGCAACGACCCCAACCGCGGCCACCAGGGCAAGCATCATCGGACGCGAGCCTGGCCGAAACACCGGGAGCCGGAAGCCGAACCTCGGGCGCGCGGCAGGCGCCGACCGCACTCGGTTGAAAGCAGACGCGATGTCCACCTTGAGCTCTGGCGCGGCCAGGAGGCTCGTGATGGCGCGAGCGTCGTCGGCCACGGTCTTGTACCGGGCCTGGCACCCGACGCACGAGTCGAAGTGGCGCGCGTCGGCGCCGTCGTGAGCGTCCGGATCGTCAACCATCCGGCGCAGCGTTCCCTCAGATAGATGTGCCACGAATGACCTCCTTGCGCAGTGCGGCTTCCGCGCGCCTTAACAGTGTTCCGACCTGACCGATACCGACGCCGAGTGCCTGGGCGACCTCGGCGTAGCTGAGACCGCTTGCGCGCAGTACAAGCACAGCCGCCGGTTTGGGGGCGAGCCGAGCGAGGGCCTCACGTAGCTCGCGGCGGTCCTCGCTCATCTCGAATAGCTTTTGTGGATCGACCGTTCGATCGCTCTCTTCCGTCTTATCCGTAGCCTGCGCCACCTCGCGCTTCAGCCTGCGGCGGGAACTGCGCAGGCGGTTGAGCGCAGCATGCGCGGCTGCGCGGTGCAGCCATGCCGGCGCGTACTGCGCAGTTGCTGAGTGGAGGCGGTGAAAGTCGATGAAGACTTCCTGCGCCACGTCCTCAGCCTCGTGCGGGTCCGCGAGCACACGGTTTGCGATTCCCGCGACCCGGCCGTATTCGGCTGTGAACAGGGCTTCGAAGGACTCGTCGTCAGGACGGACGGTCGCCACCGATCTCACTCCGAAATTGATGCCCACTGAATAACAAGCACCGCAGGCGGCAGGTTTGTGACAGCGTCAAGCCGTCTTTCGCCGCCCGAGCACGTGCGCTGCGACCTCGCGGAGGAAGGGCCCGCCCCAGATGCCCAGCGACAGCCCGGCGGCGAAGATCACCACGGCGTCGATGCTCACCCGGCCGGGCCCTGTCCAGTAGACGTCCTGGAGGTTGAGCCAAAGGGCGAATTCGTCGAGGGTCAACGCAGCGCCGATGCCGTATGCGATCGCGGAGACGCTGGCGATCCAGTTGGAGCCGGTGCCTTCTTCGATGAGCCAGACATAACCGACGGCCAGGAGCAAGAGGATGCCCCACACCAGGTGGTG
>CATPBO010000063.1 GCA_955652835.1 Candidatus Dormiibacterota bacterium | reverse complement strand
CCGATCATGCAGATGGCGCTCTCGAGACAGAGGGAGTCGCTGGCCGACGCGAGCGGCGTCGAGCTCACGCGCAACCCACAAGGTCTGCTCAGCGCCTTGAAGAAGATCGCTCAGAACGACAAACCGCCTGTGAAGTTCAATCACGCGGTGGCGGCGATGTACATCGACAACCCGACCGAGCACCACGGCAGCTTCTTCAACCACCTCTTTGACAGCCACCCGCCGATCGAAGAACGAATCGCCGCCCTGGAGAGGATCGCAGCCGTACAGCAAACCTGATGCAGGCTCGGAGCTTCGTGCAACCGGCCGCGATGTCGCCGTTGCTGGCGAAATTCCTGCACGTGCGTCGCACCGAGCTGAATCGAACGCTCCAGGTCGCCGGCTTCGCGATCGTGCTCGGCTGGGCGATGTATTCCGCCTTCAGCGCGGTCCAGTCAATCTTCCTCAACAAAGCTGGGCCGCAAGCCTATCCGCTCTTCTTCATCGTCCTCGCGCTGGCGGTGTGGCCGATGGTCGCGCTCCAGGGAGCCGTTACCCGCAGCCTCGGCGTCGGCCGCGCCTTCAGGATCAACCTCGCCGCCGACGCGATCGTGGCGATTGTGATCTACGCCGCTTACGTCGTTCGCGAGGACTCGACCGTCGCTTTCACGGCCTACGTGGTCTTTTCGGTGGCGTTCGAGCTCGTGATGCTCCATTTCTGGACCTTTGTAAGCCAGCACTTCAACGTCCTCGAGGGCAAGCGCATCTTCCCAGTCATCGCCGCCGGCTTGAGCATCGGTTTCATCCTGGCGGGCGTCACCACTACGGTGGTTGCCGTCTACGCGACCGAACCCCTGCTCTTCATCTGGTCATTCGGGTCGATCGCCGCGGTGATCATGTCCCGAAGCCTCGAGCGGACGCTGTTCCGGCCCGCCTCCGTCGACGACGCCGACGAGCTGCTCGCGGACCAGGAGGCAGCCCTCAACAAGCACGGTGCCGTCACCGTTCTCAAGGGGGCGTTTCACTACCTGACCGGCAACCGCCTGGTGCTCGCACTGGTCCTTCTGGCGCTGACCCTACAGATCGCCGGTCGCATCGGCGACTACCTCGTCGCTGTGCTGTTCGTGCAGGCGACTCACAACAACTTGCAGTCGCTGACGATCCTGATTGGAAACGCCTGGCTCGCAAGCTATGTCGTTCAGCTTGCAGTCAGCCTGTTTGTGACGCCCTGGGTCCTCACCAAGCTTGGCGTCAAGAACGCGATCATGGCGCTGCCGATTTTCACCTTGATCGGATTCACAGCCGTCGCCATCGCGCCAGTCCTGTCGACGGCGCTCTTCCTGTTCATCGTTCGCAATGGCTTGCAGACGGGTATGGACGATCCGGTCGAGAACGTCCTTGGCAGCGCCCTGCCGGCACAGGTCGGGCCCAAGCTGAAGCTGCTCCACGACAACGCGGTGCTGCCCCTGGCAGCCGTGGTGACAGGTGTCGGCTTGCTGATCGTGCAGCGGACCATCGCCGCCAGCGTTGAGGCGCTGGCTGTGCTCGGGGCCGTGATCGGAATCTTCTTCATCGTGGCCGCGCTGCGCGTTCGAGCTCTTTACGTCAACGCCATCTACGACCGGCTCCGCACGCATGCGCTGAGCCTCGCGGACTTCCAGCAAGCGCTCGGGCGGCCCAACCCCGAACAAATTGCCGAGCTGCAGGGCTACATCCGAGCCGGCGACGAAAAGGTGCGGCAGTTTGCAACGGCCGCCCTCGGCAAGGCCTCGCCAGATGTGTTCACCGCAATGCTCCCCGAATTGATGAGCGCGGCCGACCCGTTCGTCCGCAGGCTGGCGTTGCAGCTTGCGACACCTGACAGCATCACCTTCGAGCAGCTCGAGGTGTCCAGCAAGGATTCGGACGGCTGGGTGCGTGCGGCAGCGGCGGTGGCCGGCGCCACGCGAACTGACCGGTGGGAGCGTACGGATGAGCTCATGCGGTCGCTCTGGCACTCGAGCGCGACGGACAATCGCGCTGCCGCGGTCTGGGCGGCCAGTTTCGTCGGCGACCAGGCGACGGTCGTTGAGGCGATGCGAGATGGCGACCCGCGCGTGCGGCTGGAGTCGATTCGAAGCTTCGCCAAGATGAAAGGGGAGGTGGTGGGGGTTTCCGCCGCTCTGATCGCATGTCTGCGTGACGACGACATCGAGGTACGGCGTGAGGCAATGCGCCAGGCCGTGCGCTGGACCTCGCCGGCCGACGAGCACCAGGCATACGCTGAGGCGCTGGCTGACGGGCTGGCGAGCGGCGACCGCGATGTCCGCCGCCTCGCGGCGGAAGCGATGGCCGCCCAATCGCCAGATGCGCTCGTACTGACTCTGCCGCTCCTCGTATCTCAGGATCAGGCCGCGGCCGCGACCATCGAGGCTCTCATCCGCAGCGGGCGGCCCGAGCTGTTCCGGCATGCGCGAGGCCATCTCGAATCTCATCTCGCAGACGCCCTGCACCTTGCTCGGTTGTCGGCCCGAGTGGCCCGTGCGGCGGCGCAGCAGGCTGATGACGACGCGGCCGGCTACATGCTTCTGCGCATCGGCCTCGACGACTACGCTCGCAAAGGCATCGATTCAGGGCTTTCCGCCATGCGGGCGCTTCACGGCAAACGGGGCTTTGCCACCGTCGAACGGGGTCTTCTGTCCGATGAGACACAAGCCAGGGTGGAGGCGCTGGAAACGCTGATAAACTTCGGCCCGGGCTGGCTCGCCGGGCCGCTCGCACAGCTGCTCGATCCCGAGTCGCTGGACTCGGGCTCGGCTCGCCCCCTGACGCATGCCGAGCTCGAAGCACTCGCAAACCATCACGACAAGTGGGTCAAAGAGACTGCCGCTGCGGCATCCCACGGACCGGGCGAGCAGATGAAAGAACTCATCGCGCTCAAGCGGGTGCCGCTCTTTGGCACCCTCTCGCTCGAGCAACTGGCGAGCATCGACCGCCTGATGGTGACCCGGCATTACGTCAAGGGTGAGTCGATATTCAGGAAGGGCGACGTTGGCGCGGAGCTGTACGTGGTACTGGAGGGCGAGATCCGCGTTCACCTTGACCATGACGGCCACGAGGTGACGGTTGCCCGCCACGGCCCCAGCAAGGTTGTGGGCGAGATGTCAGTCTTCGACGACCAACCGCGGTCTGCGAGCGCTCAGGCTTCGGAGAACACCACCGTGCGCGTTCTGAGGCGCGACCGCATGCAGGCGATCGTCCACGAGCATCCCGAGGTGTTGCTGGAATTCGTCAGGAACCTAAGCCAGCGGCTGCGGCTGATGAACGAGCAGCTGGAATCTGCAACTCCGGATGACGTCCCGACCCGTGTCGGATAATTCGCCTTCAATGCCGGACCTTGCCGATTTTCGCCTCGGCGCAGATGTTGTCGACAGCGACGGTAACAAGGCCGGAACGCTTGTCAGCGTCATCGTGGATGAGAAGGGATTCGAGCCTCGGGCGCTGGTAGTGAAGGACGAGGCGACTCTTGCCGGCCGGTTGCTGGCCGGCGAGAAGCTCTTCACCACCGACGAGGTTGTGATCCCGATCACTGCCGTCGAGTCTGCGACCCATGAAGCCGTGCGACTGTCCATATCGGGCCCAGACATCCGCCGCCAGCCGCTGTACCTCACGTACCGGCGCGAGCCGATGACCGTGGAAGAAGCTGCGCTCGAAGAAGGAGAGTTCCTGACAGGTGGCCTTGGACTGCCCAAGGCAGATGAAATCGCGAACAAGCCCGAAGGCGAGATCGAGATTGATCGGGGGGAGAACGTCATGCTCGGCACGACCGGCCGCCGGCTCGGTCGCGTCGACGACGTCTTGTTCGATCACGGCAAGCTGGTTGGTGTAGTGATCCGGCCCGAAGGGTTCTTCAAGCGAGACGTGGTGCTGCCGATGTCGTTCATCAACCGTGCAGACGACATGGCGCTCTTCGCTGATCTCAACGAATCCGACATCGAGCAGTTGAAGCCGTTCGTCGACCCCGGACCTCCCCGCTAGCGGGGAGGTGGCCCGCAGCGCCGGTGGGGGCGCTCCCTCTTCCTAATGCTCCGGCGCTGTTTCAGGCTCGGCCCGGACCTCGATCTTCTTGCGCGCCACCTCGAGCCGGTCGGTGCACACCTTCAGGTAAATGCGCGCCTCATCGACCGCCTTGAGCGCGTCCTCGAGCCCCAGGTCTCCGTCTTCGAGGAGCTTGAGCGTCGCGTCGAGCTTTTCGAGCGCCTGCTCATAGGTCAGGTCCTGGCTCACGACTCGACATCCTCGACACGCGCGCCCAGCCGTCCCACGGCGAGCCGGATGCGGACCCTGCGGTCGACCGCGGTGGCGTCCGCGGAGCGCAGCACGGCGCCAGATTCCGCGTCCTGCGTGATGCTGTAGCCACGCGAGAGGACTGCGTCGGGGCTCAGCGCGACCAGGCGCTGCCTCCTGTGCTGGAGCCCTTTTGTAGCGGCCGCGAATCGCTCGGCGAGAGCTCGGTCCAGTCGCTCAGCCGCCCGGCGCGCGGCCAGCGCATTCCGCCCGCGAGTGAGCCGGGCGGAGGCCGCGCTGTTAAGGCGGCGCCCGCGCTCGCGCAGGGCCTCCTCGCGTCGCGCGACCTGGGCGAGCGGGCTCAGGCGGCCAAGCTCGGCCGCGGCCCGGGCGAGGCGCTCGACGCGGTGCCGGACAAGTGCAGGCAGCAGCTGGGCCATGCGCTGCTTCTTGTTGGCCAGCCGCTCAGTCTCGCGGGCGATCCGCTGCGAGATCTCGCGGTCCAGTCGGCGTCCGCGCTCCAGCAGCTGCAACTGCAGGTCTGACTTCTTCGGCACCACACGCGCGCCCGCTTCAGTCGGCGTCCGGCACTCTGCGTCGCCGACCAGGTCGGCCACGGTCCGGTCCGAGGTGTGGCCGAGGGCTGTGACCACCGGGAGGCGTGACTCGAGTATCGCCCGTGCCACGAGCTCGGTGTTGAAGGCGTAGAGCTCCTCGAAGCTCCCGCCTCCGCGCGCGAGCACGATCACGTCCGCCAGCTTCTCTTCGTTGCACCGCCTGAGCGCACGGGCGATGCTCATGGGCGCGGCCGCCCCCTGGACCTGGATCGGGTAGACGACAACACCCATATTCGGGTAGCGCTCCCAGATCGTCTCCTGAAGGTCGTGGATGACAGCGCCGGTGGGCGAGGTGAGCAGCGCGATCGCGCGCGGCAGGTACGGGAGCCGGCGCTTGCGCGCGGCGGCGAACGCTCCCTCAGCATCGAGGCGCCGTTTCAGCTCCTCGAGCCGGGCCCTCAGCTTGCCGACGTCGTCGAACTCGACCTGATCGACTATGAAGCTCAGCCTCCCGGTCTTGCCGAAGAAATCGATTCGGCCGCGGAAGATGAATACCTGGCCGTCCTCCGGCAGCGTCGTGACACGCCGCGCGTCATCGGCAAACAGCACCGCGTCGAGGCGGCTGACGCCGTCCTGGATGGAGAAGTTGAAGTGCCCAGACGGGCCGCGCTTCATGCCGCTGACCTCGCCCTTTAGCAAGAGCGCGGTGAGCGGGCGCAGCTCGCGCCGAATTTCATTGGCGAGCTCGGTGACGGTGTAAGGCCGCTGGGCCTCTTCTGGTTTGAGCAACGGATTTAGCTTACGGATCAGACGGGGCGCGGATCATCCCCCGATCTGGGACATCGATTTGGCCGGCTTGATGAACCCCGGCTGGTTGATCAGGTGGCCCTCTTCTTTGCGCCAGATCGCCGTCTCGATCACGCGGCCGAGGTGGTCGTCGGACACCCCGGAGCGCATCAGGTCGCGCAGTGGTGTCTCCTGCAGCGAGAAAAGGCACGTGCGCAGGCCGCCTTCGGCGGTGAGGCGGACGCGGTTGCACGCGGTGCAGAACGCCTGGCTCACCGACGAGATGAAGCCGACACCACCTGGCTCTCCGTCGGCGAACTTGAAGCGGGTGGCCGGTCCTGGCCTCGGGTCGGCGACGGGCACCAGGGGGAAGAGATCTTCGATCTGCTCCTGGATGCGCCGGCTCGGGACGACCTGCTCGTTGGTCCAGATGCCATCGCCGTCCAGCGGCATGAACTCGATGAAGCGGACTTCGTATCCCTCGTCGCGGGCCAGCTTCGCGAAGTCGACGACCTCGTCGTCGTTGTGGCCTTTCATGACGACCATGTTCAGCTTGATCGGCCACAGGCCCGCCTCACGCGCAGCCTGGATCCCGTCCATCGTGCGGCTGAACTGATCGCTTCGCGCGATCTCGTGGAAACGCTCCATGCTCAGCGTGTCCAGTGAGATGTTGATGCGCTTCAGGCCGGCCTCCTTGAGCAAGTGGGCCTTGTCGCGCAGCAGCACCCCGTTGGTGGTCATGGTGATGTCGAGGGTGGGGTCGATGGCGTTGATCATCCCGACGAGCTCCTCGACCTTGATCCGAACCAAGGGCTCCCCGCCGGTGATCCGGATCGTCCTGACGCCGTAGCGCTCGACGAAGATCCGAGCGAGGCGCACGATCTCCTCGAAGCGCAGGATGTCGTCGCGCTTCAGCCACTTGAGCCCCTCCGCCGGCATGCAGTAGATGCAGCGGAAGTTGCAGCGGTCGGTGATTGAGATCCTCAGGTCATCCGCGACGCGCCCGTACGAATCTATCAGCCGCGCTTTCCCCATTTGGTCGATGATAGCCCCGGTGGCGTACGAGAACATCCTGGTCGAAATCGAGGCCCCGATCGCGACCATCACGCTCAACCGGCCGAAGGTGCTCAACGCCTTGAGTCCGGACCTCATCCGCGAGGTCAACGAGGCCCTCGGCGAGCTGGACGCCGATGAGCAGGTGAAGGCGGTCGTGCTCACCGGCGGGCCGAAAGTGTTCGCCGCCGGGGCGGACATCGGCGACATGGCGGACCGCACCGCTGTCGACCAGCTGAGGCGGGACCAGACCGGACGGTGGGCGGGCATCGCCGCGTTCAGCAAGCCGCTGATCGCCGCCGTCAACGGCTATGCGCTGGGCGGAGGGTGCGAGCTGGCCCTCATGTGCGACCTGATCATCGCGGGCGACACCGCGCGCCTCGGCCAGCCGGAAATCAACCTCGGCATCATCCCGGGTGCCGGCGGAACGCAGCGCTGGCCGCGCACGGCGGGCAAGTACGCCGCGATGGAGGCGATGCTGTCCGGAGCGCCGGTGACCGCCCGCCGTGCCTACGAGCTCGGGCTGGTCAACAAGGTGGTACCCGCTGAGATGGCGTTCGAGGTCGCCAAGCGCACGGCGAGAGGGCTCGCCGAGAAGCCTCCACTCGCGCTGCGGATGGCGAAAGAGGCAGTGCTCAAGGCATTCGAGTCGCCGCTGTCGGAGGGCCTGGCCGCCGAGCGCAAGAGCTTCTACTTTCTGTTTTCAACCGAGGACCAGAAAGAAGGCATGCACGCATTCCTCGAGAAACGGAAGGGCGTATTCAAAGGCAGGTAGGTAGGAAAGAGATGGCAACGACTGAAGTCGAGCAGCACGTGATGGTCCGCATTCACGACGGGGTGGGTTTGATCCAGCTGAACCGGCCGGAGAAGATGAATGCGATCGGAGCGCTGACGCGCAAGCAGCTTGGCGACGCGATCAAGCAGGTGGAACGCGATGATGCGGTGCGAGTCGTGGTTTTGACGGGTTCGGGCCGCGCGTTCTGCTCGGGCGCGGACGTCACCGAGATGGCGCAGGGAGACGGCGGTATGCGTACGCCCGAAGACGTCGGCAACGTGCTTCGCAACGAATACATGCCGATGCTCACACGCTTGCGCACCATGCCGAAGCCGGTGATCGCAGCCATGAACGGTCCCGCCGTGGGGATTGGCGCGAGCTACGCGCTTGCGTGCGACATCAGGATCGCCACGCCCGAGGCTTACATCCTGGAGGCCTTCGTCAACATCGGGCTCGCGCCAGACGGGGGTGTGAGCTGGCTGCTGCCACGCCTCGCTGGAACGGGCATCGCGTACGAGATGTTCTTCACAGGCAAGCCCCTACAGGCGGTGGACGCCCACCGGTTGGGCGTGATCAACCGCCTCGTGCCGGCGGACAGGCTCGAGGCTGAGGTCCGCGAGCTGGCGGGTCACCTTGCGACGCAGCCGAAGGGAGCGATGGCGGGGGCCAAGCGCGCGGTCACGCATGCGCTGGAGTCGAGCTACGAGGAAGCGCTCGAATTCGAGTCTTACCTCCAGGAGGCGCAGGCGGCGAGCCCGGAATTCGCCGAAGGAGTTCAGGCCTTCCTCGCCAAACGCTCCAAGAAGTGACTCAGCTCCGGGACGCGGTCATCGTCGCGACGGCCCGCACGCCCATGGGGCGCTACGGCGGCCAGCTCAAGGACGTGCGCCCGGACGACCTGGCCGCAATCGTGCTCAAAGAGGTCTGCGAGCGAGCCAACATCCAGCCCGCCGAGGTGAGTGACGTGATCCTTGGCTGCGCCAACCAGGCGGGTGAGGACAATCGGAACGTCGCCCGCATGGCGCTGCTCCTTGCCGGCTTTCCGGTCGAGGTGCCGGGCCAGACGGTCAATCGCCTGTGCGGTTCGGGGATGCAGGCGACGATCGCCGCGGCGCGCGAGATCCAGACCGGCGCCGCCGACATCATGGTTGCGGGTGGCGTCGAGAGCATGACGCGCGCCCCGTGGGTGATGCCCAAGCCCGATGGCGCTTTCCCGCGAGGTCCGCAGACCGCGTACGACACCGCGCTCGGATGGCGCCTGGTCAATCCCAAGATGGCGGAGCTCTACGGCACGCTGCAGATGGGGGAGACCGCGGAGCGCGTGGCGCAGAAGTACGAGGTGTCGCGCGAAGACCAGGACGCGTTCGCGCTCCGCAGCCACCAGCGGGCGGTCGCCGCGCAGAAGTCGGGACGGCTGGCGGAAGAGATCGTGCCCGTCGTGATTCCTCAGCGCAAGGGTGAGGCGATTCGGCTGACCGCTGACGAGGGGCCGCGACCCGACTCCACGCTCGAAGCACTCGCCAAGCTGCGGCCGGCCTTTGCCGAAAACGGATCGGTCACGGCCGGCAACGCGTCGCCGCTCAATGACGGCGCGACCGCCCTGGTCCTGATGTCGGCTGCCAAAGCCAAGGACCGCGGCCTGAAGCCATTGGCGCGACTGGTCGCGGCGGCGCCGGCCGGCGTGCACCCCGACTACATGGGTATCGGCCCGGTTCCGTCGTCACTCAAGGCACTGGACCAGGCCGGCCTGCAGCCATCGGACGTAGGCGTGGTCGAGCTCAACGAAGCGTTTGCCTCGCAGTCGCTCGCTTGCGTGCGCTTGCTCGGCCTCGACAAGGAGAAGGTCAACGTGAACGGCGGCGCGATCGCCCTCGGTCACCCGCTGGGCAGCAGCGGCGCTCGCCTAGTGAGCACCCTCGTCCGCGAGATGGCGCACCGCGACGTGGAGTACGGCCTGGCGACCATGTGCATCGGCGTTGGGCAAGGCATCGCGTCGATCTGGCAGAGGATTTAGTGTCCCAGCCCGGAAGGTCCTTGCATCTTCATCGGCCCGGGCGGCCGGGCGCCTTCGGCGCTGAAGCCTGCGTCGACTCCTGCGCGCGCTCGGTCACGCATCTACGCGATGCGCTCCCTCGCGTGCTCGTCGTCTCCTTGGCTCCGGCCGCCAGTGCCGCGAATATGCGGCGGACCTCCGGTCCGGGACACTAGGTATCAGCGAACGCGATCCACAGGCGGTGCGTGCGATGTTCGACCGCATCGCCCGCCGCTACGACCTGGTCAACACCGTGCTCTCCGGGGGAACCGATGGAGGGTGGCGGCGGCGCACGGCTCGAGTCACGCGCCTTGCGCCGGGCGGCTCAGCGCTTGACGTGGCGTGCGGCTCCGGCAAGCTCACCGCCGAGCTTGCGCGAATCGCCGGCAGCGGGGGTCGGGTCGTCGGTCTCGACTTCAGTCCGCGGATGCTGGAGGTCGCACGGCGCGACCATCCCGCGATCGAATTCGTAGAAGGCGATGCGCTCAATCTCCCGTTTGACGATGCCACCTTCGACGCGACGACCATCGCGTTCGGCCTGCGCAACCTTGCCGATCCGATCAGAGGCCTTCGCGAGATGCAGCGAGTGGTCAAGCCCGGTGGCCGCACAGTCGTGCTGGAGTTCGTCCGCCCGCCGCAGAACCTTGTAGGCGGCGCTTACCGGCTCTACCTGCGCACCCTGCTGCCGGCAATTGGAGGCGCCGTTTCGGGCCAACCGGCCGCCTATCGCTACCTCAGCGACACCGTGGATTCGTACCGCACGCCGGACGAGCTGCGCGCGATGGCAACGGCGGCCGGCTGGTCCAGCGTGACCTACAAGGGGTTGGCGATGGGCACGGTGGGCATCGTGTCGGGCAGCGCTGATTGAGTCGCAGCCGGCCGGGACCGTAAAAGATGCTGGCCTCGCGCCTGCCGGGCACCTTCCGGCGGACGCCAGAACCAGGGTCTCTATGTCACTGAATGCAAACGTCATCCCAGGTGGACACACCGGTGAAGCCGCATCCGGTTGGCGGCGGCGGTGGCGGTGGCGGTGGTGGTGGTGTGATGGCGGGTTCCACGGTCGCGGCCACGTCGAGCTGGAAGAAGGTGTTGTTGGTAAATGTGTCGATGACACCGACCGCAGGGTTGACCGACTGCTTCGATCCGTACGTATCGGTGGCGCTCGAGGTGTACTGTCCGTAAGTAGCACGGCCCTCGATGCGGAGTCCGAGCAGGTCACCTTCCTGCACCGGGATTCGCGTCAAG
The DNA here is from genome assembly GCA_955652835.1 of Candidatus Dormiibacterota bacterium. Classification (GTDB taxonomy): domain Bacteria; phylum Chloroflexota; class Dormibacteria; order Dormibacterales; family Dormibacteraceae; genus Palsa-870. The sequence goes on along the minus strand of CATPBO010000063.1, from coordinate 11,306 downwards.
AGGGGGATGTCGTTCATCATCGAGGGCGTTAGAGTCACCAAAGGACTCGCTCCGACCAGCAGGTAAGTCCCCGCCGTGGTGGTGGGCCTCCACACCTGAAGGCCGACTGGACCAGCAAGTGGACCAGCCTGCGTGCTCCACAATGTGATGAAGCCGCCGCCCGCCGGAACCGCGTAGGTTCCCGAGCTCCAGGAAATCTGGACCGTGTCGAATCCCGCGCTTGTGCTTGTGACCGTACCAGCTGCTGAGCCGATGACTGTCGCGGCAAAAGCCGCGTTCGCAGAGAACACCATCCCGATGAGCGCAATGGAAGCAATGGCTCCTGCGCGTGCGAATGGACGAAATCCTCCGACCTTTCTCGACCGCATTGGATCACCTCGGGGCGCCGCAAATTATTGCGATCGAATGATGGCGGCTGCCCTTATTCGCCGAAACGGCGACTCGATGTAATCCTTGCCGAAGCGAACGGCTACGAAAGTCGATCAACCGCCGAGTGCGCGAGTCCGATCAGAGTTGGTCGCAGGCCGTCCAGCTCGACCTTTTCGAGCTCGTGCACCGCAGCATCGACAAGCGCCTGTGCTTCCACGCGCACGCGGTTCAACGCGTCGCTCGACGTGACGAGCTCGGCGACGCGTCCCACCTCGGCGTCACCCAGCGAGCCGGCGAGCAGCCGCCGAACCTCCGGCCCGACGATGCGGTCCTCGGCTGCGTAGATGAGAGGCAGGGACAGCACCCGCTGCCTGATGTCGAGGCCCACGGGCTTTCCCGAGCTTGGACTGAAGTCGACCATGTCGTCGGCCATCTGAAACGCGACGCCGACCAGCTCGCCATAGCGGCGCAGCGCCTCGACGATCTCGGGGCTGGCCTCTGACAGCAGCGCGCCCGAAGCACATGCAGCGGCGAAGAGTGCGGCGGTCTTGCCGCGCACGACACGCAGGTAGGAATCGTGGTCGCCGGGAAACGCGCCACGCAGAGCAACGTCATCGATCTGCGCGGCGCAGATCGCCTCGAGCGCTTCGGCGATGGTCGAGGTGACGCCGCCATGGCCGATCTCCGCGATGAGCCGGGTCGCCTTGGCGAAGTAGTAATCCCCGACCGCGACCGCGCGCTCGGGCCCTTCGGCCGCAGCGACAGTGGGGCGGCCGCGCCTGTGCGTGCTTTCGTCGACATAGTCATCGTGGATGAGCGTCGCGTTGTGCAGCAGCTCGACGGCGGCAGCCAACGCCGCAGCGCGAACTGGCTCGCTGCGCGGGCCGATCCCGGCGGTGAGGAGAAGGAGCTTTGGCCGCATTCGCTTGCCGCCGGCTTCGACGAGCCGGCGCATGGGCTTGGCCACCGGCTCAGGGTCGACCAGCAGCTGCCGAGCCAGCTCGAGCTCGATCAGGCTTTCGGAGCCATCGCTTCGGCGTTGTGGCGCCTCGTCAACAAAGTCGCCGTCCAGCTGGATGGCCAGCTGGCGGTGGCGGGGACCGTCGAGCTCGACCGCGAACACCGACTGCCATTGTCCCAGGACCAGCTCGCCCTCTTCGACGAGCAGGGTGGCGAAGCCGGTCAGAAGCAGCTGGCGGCAGTGGGCGTGACCGTTTACAGGCTCGTCGAGCGCGATGTCAAAGCGACGCGCGAAGTCGTCATGCTCGTAGCCGGCGTTCGCAGGAGCGAGGCGTTCGAGAAGACTCTTGAAATCCCGAAGCAGCAGCGGTTCGTTCTCGTTGACAGCGAGGCCGAGCGTGGTGTGCAGCGACTGGAGATGAATGCGGCCGATTCGCATGCCCGCCCGCCGAACCTCGTCGCGAAGACGGTCGGTGATGTCGACAAACTCGGTGGCGTGCCTGGTCTCGAAGCGAAGCCGTTTGGCGATCATCACCTGGCCTCGAAGGCACCCATGAGGAGCTCGCGGATGTTTGGGGCGGATCGCCCGGACGCGGCGGCGGAGGCCATCTCCTCAACCGCCCGAGCGAACGCGACCTGAACGGCTCGTGGCGCCGCATCTGCAAGCAGCCTTGCCGAGCGCGCAAGGCAGAGATCGCCGACCAGGAGGGTCGGTGGCGCAGCCGCTCGGCCGCCAAGGCCCTGGAGGCGGATGCCAACTTCGACCAGCGCCGCGGCCAGCGCCAGCCTCGGCTGGGCCGCGGGCTCGAATCCCGCCACTGCTTCCAGGTAGGAGCTGTAAGCATCCGAGAGTCCACCCTCCCACAGGCCCTCGAGGCGTTCGAGGTCACGGCCCACGACCTGGACGGACATCAGACCGGTTCCACCAACGTGGCCGCCAGCTGACGGAAGGCCGAAAGCGCTTTCAGGCACGACTCGTCGTCCCGCGTCACGACGTAGTACAGGCCGAAACCAAGCACCGTGTTGAGTACGAGGGGCACGAGAACATCGCGTGGAACTGTGAGCCGGATCCTGCCGTCCTCTTCCAGCCGGTCAAGCTGCTCCTGGATGACCTCGCGATAACGCGTGAAGAGTTCGGGTAGGTAGGCCCGAAGGCGCTCGGTGCGAGGTGCCTGGACCAGGAGGTCGAAGGCCGCCAGCTGTATGTCTCCCAAGCGTCGCAACGAATCCCACAACGACTCGACGCCGATCTCCAGCACCTCGAGGGGGTCGGTTAGCTGGTTGAGGGTGCGGCGCAGCTCCGCGACCGAACGGGCGGTCAGGTACCGCCATGCCTCGACCAGAAGCTCGGACTTGGTCGGAAACCAGTACTGGAGGTTGCCGATCGCGACCCCCGCCTTGGTCGCGATGGACCGCACGCTGGTGCCTGCATAGCCGCTCTCCAGGAGCGAGTCGGCTGCGGCGTGGATGATCTGGTCGCGCGTGCTCTCGGTCGCCATCGCCCCGGTCATACGTATGTACCAGTGTACGGAGCGCCAGATGCTGGGTGGGGCATAGCTGGCGTTCCGAGGGATAATTCAGACGGCGTTGCGGACCATTGAGCAGGTCTTTCCGAATCGTGTCTGCGGTGTGCTGCGTACCGAGGACTCAGACACCGGATTCCAGGCGTGCCTGGCCGCACTGGAAGGCGGGGTGAGGACCATCGAGGTGACCAAGACGGTGCCCTCGTGCTTCGAGTTGATCCGCGGCCTGATCGCGACCACCGGCGGCCGCTTTCCCGTCGGCGTCGGCACGGTTTGGGATCCAGGCGCGGTGCGCGAGGCAAAAGACGCCGGAGCTTCGTTCGTCGTCACGCCGGTCTTGCTGCCGGAGGTGGCCGACGCGTGCCGGCAGGAGGACATCCTGTGCGTGCTGGGCGCTTTGACTCCGACTGAGATCTACCAGGCGCGGCTCGCCGGCGCCGCGCTCGTCAAGGTGTTTCCGATCGCGCCGGTGGGCGGCCCGGAGTATGTCCGGGCTCTGAACGGGCCCATGGGCGGAGTTCCGCTATGGGTATCGGGTGGGGTGGCGATCGCGGACATCGGAGCCTACCTGCGACTTGGGGTCAGGGCCGTAGGACTCACGGCGTCACTATTCCCGCCGGAGGCGCTTGCACACCGCGACTTCGAGTTGATCCGTAACAACGCCCAGCGGGCGGCGGAGGTGGCTGCGGCAGCGGTCGCGGACTAACGAACTAACGAACTAGTTCGTCAGCAGCCAGCGTGGTAGAGGCACATCGTCTTGACGATGTCTGAGTACAGGTTGACCACCTGGCCTCCAGTGGCAATCAGGGCAACGATCACTATGAGTGCGACCAGGGCGAGGATGAGCGCGAACTCAACCATGCCCTGTCCTGTTTGGCGTGTGTGTTGGTGTATCAATCTGGCTGCCGACCTAGAAGCTTAACCGTCGAGCCCTGATTTCTGGTCGTTGCGCGCTGCAGAGCCTGCTCCACGACCACTCTGACCATGCGCTTTCGCCAGAAATGGCTGAGATCGGCGTTGTCGAGCGGCTTCGCTGGTTTGGCTGCGATGTCAGCAGTTTCGCGGATCGTCTCAGCGTCCACCTTCCGGCCCTTAAGGAATTCTTCAGCCGCGGTGGCCTCGAGCGGGTACGAGGCGACAGCCGACAGCACGATCCGACAGCGCATGACGGTGTCGCCCTCGAACTGAAGGGCGACCGCCGCGCCGGCGATCGGAAAGTCGATGGAACCCCGGCGCCGCAGCTTCACGTAAGCGGTTCTCGTTGCGGAATCCGCGGGAAGCCTCAGGGACGTGATCACCTCCGTTGGCTGCTTGGCCATGTAGTCCATACCGTCGTCGCGATAGAGCGCGGACACAGGCAGCTCGCGCTCGCCGTCAGGCCCGGTCAGGCTGACAACTCCATCGAGTGCGATCGCCATCGGCGCGGTGTCGGAAGAGGAAACAGCCCAGCATCGCGGGCTGCTCGGTGCAACCAGGCAGATGTCCCCGTCCTTCTTCATGCAGAAGCCCGCAGCCTTCCGCCATTCGTACGTCATGTCGTAGTAGTTGCATCGCGTGTCGACGCAGAGATTTCCGCCGACCGTACCTGCATTGCGCAGCGGGGGAGACGAAACCTGGCCCGAAGCTTCGGCATAACCGGCGAAGCTCTCGATGAGGTGGTTGTCGCTCGACGCGGCTGCAAGCGTGACGCCCGCGTCGACCACGCAATCGGTCGAGCCGCCGTGAATCTGGCGGGGCAAGAAGTCGAGCCCGATCAGAGCCTCGACTTCGAACTGCCTGCGCTTGAGCTTGGGAAAGAGATCCGTTCCGCCCGCCACGAACATCGCCCGCGGTCCGAATTCGGCCGCCATGCGCGCGGCCTCTGTCGCGGTCTTCGGACGCAGGTACTTAAATCGCGGCAGGCGCAGCACTTGGCAGGTCCCTGGGTGGTGGCTCGACCTTGATCGTCGGCGGATACGGGATGGCGGGGAATCGAGTCGGTCCGAATCGCCCCGGTTCGCCCTTCTCTTTGCGCCGCAGGGCCTCGACGATCTTTTCCGGCGTGACCGGCACCTCGTCGATCCACACGCCGAGCGCGTCATAGACCGCAGAGCACACAGCGGGGGGGACTGGCAGCAGAGGACCCTGTCCGGCCTCCTTGGCACCGTACGGACCCTCGGGGTCGTCGGTCTCGACGATGAATGTCTCGACCTCTGGCATGTCGACGAAGGTCGGTGACTTGTATTCGAGCATCGACGGCCACTTGTGGAGGCCTTTACGAAATGCCTGCTCCTCCATCAAGGCCTCGCCGAGGCCCATGTAGACGCTCCCCTCCACCTGGCCCTCAACGAGCAGCGGATTGATCGCGCGCCCAACGTCATGAGCGATCCAGATCTTGTTGACATGCACCAGGCCCGTGCGTGCGTCGGCGTCGAGGTCGACCACGCACGCCGAGTAGCTGTACGCGGGACTCGGACCGACGCCGGATCCCTTGTAAGGCCCCGCGAGCTTTGGCGGCGTGTAGCTGCCCGCGCTGGTCAGGGTGCCGAAGCGGGCCTCGGCCAGCACGCTCGCCTCTTCAAAGGTGAAATCGCCGATGCGACCGCCGCGCACCTCGACGGCCGACGTGTCGCACCCCATCTTTGCCGCCGCAGCCTCTACCACCATTCCTCGCATCTTTCGGGCGGCCTCGATCGCCGCGTTGCCTGCCATGAATGTCACCCGAGAGGAGTACGAGCCGAGGTCGATCGGCGTGGTGTCGGTGTCCGCTGTGACCAGACGCACGTCGGCGGGCTGCAGCCCGAGCTCTTCAGCCACGATCATCGCGAGTACCGAGTCCGAACCCTGCCCGATGTCCATCGCGCCGCAGTAGGCCGTCACTCCGCCGCGGTCGACCTTGATCTGCACCTCAGAGTGGGGCATGTCGTTCCAGTAGATGGCGGTGCCGGCGCCGGATAGGTAGCTTGAGATCGCGAATCCCATGCCATGGCCCGGCCGGCGTTCGCGGCGCCTGTAGTTGGAGGCGGTCATCACGCGCTCGGTGCACTCATCGAGCCCGCACGACGTCACTCGCAGCCAGTTCACTGTGCGTGTCATGGGCTTGACGAAGTTGCGCTGCTTGAGGTCCACGGGATCGATGCCGAGCTCGTGCGAGATTTTCTCCAGGTTCAGCTCCAACGCAAAGCGTGGCTGTGGCGTGCCGTGCCCGCGCTTGGGTCCGCATGGCGGCTTGTTTGTAAAAACTCGGCATCCCTCGAAGCGATAGGCGGGGATGTCGTAAGTCACGGTCTGCAGCGCACCGGTGTAGAAGGTCGACGCAACACCGTATGAGCCGTATGCTCCGCCATCCAGAGCTGTGCGGAAATGCATCGCCGTGATCTGGCCGTCGCGCGTTGCGCCTGTCCGGACCCACATGAGCACCGGGTGCCGGCCCCGGTGAGCGTAAAAAACCTCTTCGCGTGTCAGCGTGCATTTGACCGGGCGCCCGGTCATCATCGCGAGCTTGCACACGATGATCTCGTGCGCAAAAGGGTCGGTCTTGCCGCCGAACCCGCCACCGTGCGCCGCACCGATGACCCGAATGCGGTTCATAGGCAGCTCGAGCACCTTGGCCAGGGCGCGGTGCACGTAGTGGACGACCTGCGTGGAGGACCAAAGAGTGATTCTTCCGTCGACATAGGTGGCGATTGCGCTGTGCTGTTCCATCGGCAGGTGCGTGTTGCCCTGGAAGAAAAAGACGTCCTCGCGGATGTGGTCGGCGCGCTCGAAACCCGCGTCGACGTCGCCAAACTCCAGCGCGACCAGCTTGTGGATGTTGTTGGGGCCGCCATAGTCCTGGATCCGCTCATCCCTGGGCGCCGCGAGCGCATCCTCGATCGACATGACCGGGTCCAGGACCTCGTACTCGACCGAAATCGCATCGATTGCCGCAGCCGCGATTTCCTCTTCGATTGCGGCGACGGCGGCAATGGGATCGCCCACGTACCGCACCTTCTCGTGCTCGAGCGCGCGCTCGTCCTGCGTCACCGGAAGGATGCCGAACTTGATCGGCAGGTCGGCTCCCGTGATGACTGCCTGGACGCCTGGGATGCGTCGGGCGGCGGACGTGTCGATCGATAGGATGCGGGCGTGAGGGTGCGGGCTGCGCAGAATCCGGCAGTGCAGGGTGCGGGGGAGCAGCATGTCGTCGGCGTAGATGGCGCGGCCGGTTACCTTCGTCACCGCGTCAACCCTTGCGAGCGGCTTGCCAACTACACCGAACTCGCGGGTAGTTGTCATGCCATCCTGCCCGCGGCAAGCTCGATCGCGTCCAGGATCTTCGCGTAGCCCGTGCACCTGCACAGGTTCCCCGCCAGGGCCTCGCGGATCTCGTCGCGGGATGGGCGCGCGTTGGATTCGAGCAGCGATTTCGCCGCGAGCAGGATGCCCGGGGTGCAGTAGCCACACTGGGCCGCGCCGGTCTCGGCGAACGCTTGCTGCAGCGGATGCAGCTCCGACCCGCTGGCCAATCCCTCGACCGTGGTGATGGCGCGTCCTTCGAGCTGGATGGGCAGCAGGAGGCAGCTCAGCTCTGGCCTCCCGTCGACCAGCACCGTGCATGTGCCGCACTCGCCAAGCTCGCAGCCGTGCTTGGTGCCGGTCAGCTGCATGTCCTCGCGCAGCACCTCGAGCAGCGTCTTGTGCACGGGCAGCAGGAGCTCGGCGCGCTCGCCGTTGACATCCAGGTTCAAAACGACCCGCTGGACCTCGCGCAGGACTTCTTGCTTCACGCTTGGTCGAGCATAGCCTTCAGGGATATCGCGCATGCCCAAAGGTCGGGGGCCACGGCATGTGCACGGCTCGAGGCCGGCTTAGGGTCGTCTGGATACACCAGGATGGTCCGCATCCCCAGCGCAAGCGCCGGCTCGATGTCGTTCTCCTCCCGGTTGCCGATGACCACGCAGCGCTCCGGTGGAGTTTCGGCGACGCGCATCGCCATCTCAAAAACCGCCGGATGCGGCTTGAGGTGCCCCGCGTCGACAGAGGTGACGATCGCGTCGACGTTGGCGGCCATGCCAAGCAGCCGGAAGTCCTCCCAGTAGCTCTCGGCGTCGCGCCAGTACGTGTTGCTGGCGATGATGGTCTGGAGTCCGAGCGCGTGGATCTCCGCCAGCAGCTCGATCGCGCCGGGGAGCGGCTTCATCCGATCCGCGACCGGCAGGGCCATGGCTCGCCGGATGCGCGCCACGGTCGGCGCGTCGACCGGAAGGCCCTGCCGCGCGAGCGATGCTGCGATGAGGACCTCCGCTGCCGCGATGGTCGAGGGAGTCTCGGTCGAGAGGGCGCGAGCCTCGTCCCCGATGCGGCTGCTCGCCACCAGGTCAGCTACCAGCGCGTCGACCTTGACCGCCCCAAGCATCGGCATAGCTGCGGATACTCTTTGGTGTCTCCCGACCCCGTCAGTCTCGCGAAACGGCCACGAATTTGGCCAGAGCGTGCCGCCGACGTCGATCAGGGCTACGTCCAGCGCTTTTGGCACTCCCCCTATCATCGCCTCAATGCTGAGGTGGCTGACTGCTGGGGAATCACATGGTCCGCAGCTGACCGTGATCGTCGAAGGCTTGCCCGCGGGACTGGAAATCTCGGAGCAAGACCTGCGTCGCGACCTCGCGCGCCGGCAGGGGGGCCACGGACGTGGCGGCCGCCAGAAGATCGAGACCGACGTCGCACGAATCGTCAGCGGAGTCCGCGGCGGCGTCACCATCGGAAGCCCCGTCACCCTGGTGCTGGAGAACAAGGATCACGTCAACTGGACCGCCCAGATGGGCGCCGCGAAGGAAGGCTTTGAGCCCAAGCCGGTCACGCGGCTGCGTCCCGGCCATGCAGACCTGGCGGGCGCGCTCAAGTACGGGCACACCGACATCAGGAACGTCCTCGAGCGCTCGTCCGCGCGCGAAACGGCAACGCGTGTCGCGGCCGGAGGAGTGGCTCGCAAGCTGCTGGCTGAATTCGGAGTCGAGATCTTGAGCTTCACCCAGTCGATCGGGACCGTCGACATCGGATACGAAGGAGTCGACCCCGACACCGTGACCACCGAGATGATCGAAGCGTCTTCTGTGCGGTGTCCCGACCCTGACGCCTCGGCTCAGATGGTCGCGGAAATCGACAACGTGGCCGAGCAGGGCGACACGATCGGAGGCACTTTCCGGATCATCGCGCGTGGTGTCCCTCCGGGGCTTGGCAGCTTCGTGCACTGGGATCGCAAGCTAGATGGCCGGCTCGCGCAAGCTGTGCTTTCGATCAATGCCATCAAGGGGGTCGAGTTCGGCGCCGGGTTCCAGGGCGTCGCGCGACACGGCTCGGATTTCCACGACCAGATCGAGTACGAGGGCGGGCGGTTTCGGCATCTCACCAACCGCGCAGGTGGCATGACGGGGGGGATGACCAACGGCGAGTCGATCGACATGAGGGTCGCGATCAAGCCAATCTCCACCATGAAAAAGCCGATGTGGTCCGTGGACCTCATCACCAAGGAGCCTGTAGAAGCGCACTACGAGCGCAGCGACGTGTGCGTGGTTCCGGCCGCCGGTGTCATCGGCGAGGCTGTGGTTGCGCTGACGTTGGCGGATGCGTTTCTCGAGAAGTTCGGTGGTGACTCGATGGGCGAGCTCGCGCGCAACCACCGCTCGTATCTGGAGTCGATCGGCCTGTAATCAGACGGCTTCGAACTTCGAAGAGGTCGAGGCGCCAGTCGTCGTTGCCGGCCTCCGCCAATGTCTCGTGCCGGCGCTGGCGCTCGGCCAGCTTCTCGGGACTCTCGGGGGCCGCCGAGGTGCTCTGTCATCCGCGGGTCGCCGAGCAGCTTCTCGAGCAACGGGAAGTCATCTTTGGTCCACGGCTCGATTCGCACCACGGCCGTTACACGCTAACTTGACCCGATGTGAGCAGCAAGGTGATGGCAATGGCAGACGCCATCCGCCGATTCGTCCCAGACAGCTCGACGGTCGCGCTGGGCGTCTCGCTCGAACCGCTGATTCCTTTCGCAGCGGGACACGAAATGATCAGGCAGGAGCGCCGCGACCTCGAACTCGTCGGACCGATTTCGGACGCCCTGTTCGATCAGCTCATCGGTGCGGGCTGTGTGCGGCGCGTGACAGCGGCGTGGGTAGGAAACGTATCCGAGGGACTGGGCCACTGCTACCGCCGGGCGTGCGAAGGCGGGGTCCCGCGTCCCGTCGAGGTACACGACCACTCGAACTTCTCAATCTCGCTCGCGCTGTGGGCGGCCGCGTGGAACGTGCCGAGCCTGCCCACGCGCACGCTGCTGGGCAGCGACATCCTCAGCAGCAACCCGGGACTGTCGGCTTCTGACGGCCTTGTGCACGTCCAGGCTGTCCGGCCCGACGTCGCGATCGTCCATGTCCAGCGTGCGGACGAGGCAGGGAGGGCCCACGCGTGGGGGCCGATGGGCGTTACAGAAGAAGCCGGGCTGGCCGCCGACCGGGTGATCATTACGTGCGAAGAGCTCGTCGATGCGAGCGTCACCCTGAGCGACCCGAATCGAATCCTCTTCCCGGAGACGAAGGTGGTCGCGGTCGTGCACGAGCCCGGCGGCGCTCATCCGTCTCCGGTGCAGGGGTTCTTCAAACGCGATCACGCCTTCTATCGCGAGTACGCCGACCAATCGCGATCGGTCGATGGCTTTCAGCGTTGGCTGAACACGTGGGTGATGGAGCTGCCGGACCGCGCCGACTACATGAGCAAGGTTGAAGCCGCGTCGCTGCGAATCACGCGGCACCGCCTGTCCGCGCCAGTGGACTACGGCGATGAGTAGCGACTACACGCCGCAAGAGCTCATGGTGGCGGTCGCCTCTCGCGAGATTCACGACGGTGACCTGGTGTTCGTGGGGATGCGTCTGCCGATCCTCGCCTATGCGGTCGCGCGCAACGCCCACGCACCCAGCGCTCGAGGGCTTTTCGAGGTGGGCCTGATGCGCGACCAGCCCGCACAGGGCTTTCTGGGCACGATGGGGGACCCGCCGAATGTAGTTGGCGCGCTGTGGGCGACACGAATGTCAAACGTCATGGCCCTGATGGCGCAGGGCAACGTCGACCTCGGCTTCATTGGCGGGGCGGAGGTCGACCGTTTCGGCAACCTCAACACTTCGTACGTAGGTCCGCCGAGCCGCCCCAAGGTGAAGCTGCCAGGGAGTGGGGGAGGAGCCGACATCGCGATCCTCAGCCGGCGCTGGGTGACGTTGATGAGCCACGAGCGGCGCCGCCTCGTCGAGAAGGTTTCGTTCGTCACCTCACCGGGGCACGGCGATGGGACACCAGGTTGGCGCAAGCGCAACGGACTCTTAGGTGGTGGGCCGGCAGCAATCATCACGACCCTGTGCGTGCTGCGCTTTCCAGAGGAGGGGGGAGAGTCATACCTCGCATCAACTCACTCCGGCCACACCGTGGACGAGGTGCGAGCGGAAACCGGGTGGGAGT
>CATPBO010000062.1 GCA_955652835.1 Candidatus Dormiibacterota bacterium | reverse complement strand
GCAGGCAGAAGAGATCGCCCTTCGACAGGCGACTTGCGGCTACCTCCTCCCAGGCGAGTCCCGCCGTGTCGAGTTTCTTCGACACCTCCTTGTATCGCTCGATGCTGAAGCTCATGCCTTCTCCCTTCCTTTGCCGCATGACCACGACGACGCATTGCGTCGTCTGTCAAGTCATACGCAGCGATCAAGGCAGCGGATCATTTTTCAGTTATGGAACCACATGGTTCAAATGCTCTATGGACGCCCGAATCGGAGGCGCCACAGCCTGCCCTCACCAGTCAGATTGCAGCCTGCGCCCGACGCGGTTTGCAGGGTCCATATGGCAGACCACTTAGACGCACGCGGCCTACCACGAGCCGGACGCGGTCCGACCGATGCGGCCCTCAGACTTCGATCAAGCCCAGGCGGACCGCACATATTGCCGCCCCAGCGCGGTCATGGATCTCCAGCTTGCTGTAAATATTGGTGAGGTGGTTACGCGCGGTTAGGGCGGAGATGCCGAGGTGGGTCGCGATCTCCTTGTAGCTGAGACCTCGAGCCACCAGCGTCAGCACCTCCGTTTCACGCGCACTAAGCCTTCCCTCCATTCGAGCCTCCCCATCGCGTCCAAAGCAGGCCGCTTCAACAGTTGTTACGCCGGAACTGTCGAATCGGATCATCTCTGGTGCGCCTGGTCCGATTCGGCGGACAGAAGACGGAGTAAGAGCCGGCGCTAATCGATGGGCAGACGCCGCAGCGCGTCGAGGCCGCGTTCGATGGTCTCGATCCGCTTGGGAAAGCTGAAGCGTATGTGGCCGCGGCCCAACGAGGGGTCGTGGTAGAAGCTCGAGGCAGGAACCGTCGCGACGGCTGCCTTCTCGATCAGATGTCGTGCGAACGCGACGTCATCGCCGTAGCCGAGTGAGGCGAATCCCGCCATCACGTAGTAGGCGCCATCGGGGGCCTCGACCTCGAAACCGCACTCACGTAGCCCGGTGACGATCGCGTCGCGGCGCTCCTGATAATCGCCGAGCAGCTCCACATAAAAGGAAGAAGGCAGCTCGAGCGCCGACGAGATCGCGATCTGCAGCGGATGTGCGGCGCCCACGGTCAGAAAGTCGTGGACCTTGCGGATGCCCGCGGTCAGCGCGGGCGGCGCTGTGAGCCAACCGACGCGCCAGCCCGTCACCGAGTAGGTCTTGCTGGCCCCACTGATGGTGATCGTCCGCTCCTGCATCCCGTGCAGCGTCGCGAGGCTGATGTGGCGGCCGCGATAGACAAGATGCTCGTAGATCTCGTCGGTGATCGCGATCACGTCATGCTCGATGCACAGCTGCGCGATCAGCTCAAGCTCCGCCTGCGAGTACACCTTGCCGGTTGGGTTGTGCGGCGTGTTGATCACGATCGCCCGCGTCTTGACGTTGAAAGCCCGCCTGAGCTCGTCCGTTTCGAATGACCAATCGGGCGCGCGAAGAGTCACGTAGCGAGGGACGGCTCCGCTGATGACGCAGTCGGGTCCGTAGTTCTCATAGAACGGCTCGAAGATGATCACCTCCTCGCCAGGATCGACGGCGGCCAGCATGGCCGCGATCATCGCCTCGGTCGCGCCGCACGAAACCGTGACTTCGGTGTCGGGATCCACATCGCGTCCCCAGGCCGCGGACTGCTTGCGCGCCACGGCTTTGCGCAGCTGCGGAGCGCCCCACGTCGTGGCGTACTGGTTGTAGCCATCGCGCAGGGCCTTCGCCGCGGCATCCAGGATGCGGTCGTCGGTGTTGAAGTCGGGAAAACCCTGGGCGAAGTTGACTGCTCGCTCCGGGCCGTTCAGCTCGAGGTTGAGCCGAGTCATCTCGCGAATGACCGATTCGGTGAAGCTCTGGGCCTTGAGCGACAGGCGGGTCGGCTCAGTGCCCAGGGTCGGCCCGCTCCAGGTGGAGGTCGGCACTGGAGCACGAATAGCAGCGAGCGGGCTTTTCAAGGCTGCGCTCCCACCACCCGCACACGTTGCACGTCCATCGGGTCTTGGCGAAGAACTCGAGCACATCCGAGCGGCTGAGCAGGCCCACCATCTTGCCGCCCCGAATCACAGGTACGCGTCGTATCCGCTCGCCGATCAGGAGGCGGGCCGCTTCGTCGATACCCGTGTCCTCCGTGACTGAGATCACGCGCGGACTCATGATGTCGCGCGCCACCTTGCCCTTCTTGGAAAACACATCGGTCTCGGAGATGATGCCGACCACGTGCCCCCCACCGCTGACTACTGGCGCACCGGTGATGTGCTTGGAAAGGAGTGTCGCCGCGACCTCGTCGAGCGGCGTGTCCTCGCGGAACGTGATCACGTTCCGTGTCATCACTTCCTTGACCGGGATCATTGAGGCCTGAGCAGTGTAGCCACCGTTTCGAGGTTGGCGTTGCCGCCGGTGAAAATCAATCCGGTGCGCTCGGACGGCAGCTTTCCCGACAGGTAGGCGGCCAACGGGAGGGCGCCGGTCGGCTCGAGCGCCAGGTGAAGCCGAGACCAGGCAACCTGGACGGCGGTGACGATCTCCTCTTCGGTCACGGTCACGATCTCGTCCACCAGCCGGTTGGCAAACATGACGTCGAACGTGCGCATCCCGATCGAAGTGGTACGAACGCCGTCCGCCAGGGTCGTGGGAGCAACCGCGAGCGCCTGGATGCTTCCCGTCTTCCACGTCCGGTAGGCATCGTCGGCCACGGCAGGTTCAACGCCGATCACGCGCAAATCAGGGTTGTGGCTCTTTGCCGAAATCGCCGTGCCGGACAGCAGCCCCCCGCCGCCCACCGGCGCCGCGATCACGCGGAGCTCCGGTTCGTCCTCCAGCAGCTCGAGCGCAGCCGTGCCCTGTCCGTGAATCACGTTCCAGTCATCGAACGGGTGGACGAGCGCCAGGCCGCGCTCGGCCATCTCCTCGCGGAGACGCTGCTCGCGGTTGGCGAATGTGATCCCCTCCTGGATGACCTCGGCGCCCAGCGCGCGCGTGGCCGCGACCTTGCCCGGGTTGGCGTCTTCAGGGATGAGCACGAGCGCCGAAAGCCCCACGGTCGCCGCCGCCAGCGCCACCGCCTGCGCGTGGTTGCCCGAGCTGACCGCAATCACGCCGGCAGGCCTCGGCTGCTGCGCTGCCAGCAGAAGGATGGCGTTGAAAGCTCCGCGGACCTTGAACGAGCCTGTGAGCTGAAAGCACTCCGGTTTCAGGCGAAGTTCGGGGTCGAGGTCGGTGGTCAGGCTCGGCGTGCGGCGGATGTGCGGCCGGATGCGATCGGCTGCCTGGCGGACCTGGGCGGCGTGCTCCTCGAGAAAGGCGGTCAAGCTGCCGCGGAGTCGCGCGTGAGCGATGGCTCTCTGTTGACCCCCCGCCGGAGATTGGTGAGGACGGTGCCGGCGAGGATGACGGCCATACCGATAACGATCGGCCAGCTCAAGCTCTCGTGCAGCAGCACCACTCCCCAGAACACGGCAGTCACCGGGACCAGCAGTGTGACGCCCGCGGCGCGCACCGCACCCAGGGTGTTCATCACGTAGTAATAGAGCAGGTACGCGATGCCGGTGGCCCCCGCCCCCAGCGCAATGACCGCAGCCATCGACGTCAGCGCCACATGAACACTGGACAATGACGGGGCGGCAAGCGGGAGGGCGAAGACGACCGTCGCCGCCAGCTGTCCGATGCTCACGTCGAACACGCTGACGTTGCGCATCTTGCGGCGCTGGTAGATCGCGTTTGCCGCGTACGAAAGCGCTGCCACCAGCACCGCCATCGCCCCGAGGAAATTGCCGGATACGCCGTGGGCAAGGATGTCGGGGAGCACAAGGATGACAACCCCGGCGAACCCCAAGACAACGCCCAGGTAACCGACCTTGCTCGGGCGCTCAGCCGGCATGGCCCAAAAGATGATGACCGCCGTCCAGAGCGTGGTCGTCGAGTTCAGGATGCTGGCGAGGCCGCTTGTGATCCGCTCCTCGCCCCAGGCGATCGCGACCCAGGGCACGATGGCGTTAGTGATCGCCATGATCGCGAACGAGCCCAATCTTGTCTTCCAGCCATCGCCGAGTAGCGGGCGGCCCATCACTTTGACGATCACAGCGAGAGCGATCAATCCCGACAGCGAGCGTATGAGCAGCAAGACCGTCGGGCTCATGTCGTGGACTGCGACCTTGATCAGGAGAAACGAGGCACCCCAGATCAGCGCGAGGCCGGCCAGCGCCAGGTAGGGCTTCAGGCCCCGACTGTTATCAGACACGCGTTGGCCACTCGTCGGTCGACATCACGAGCGTGACGGGACCGTCGTTTTCGATGGTCACACGCATATCAGCTCCAAAGCTGCCGGCCTGGGCGTCTATTCCGCGCTCTCGGAATCGCTGAACGAACACCTCGTAAAGCTGCTCGGCCCGCTCCGGATCTCCCGCCTTGAGCAGGCTCGGCCGCCGTCCGCGGCCCATGTCTGCGAACAACGTGAACTGCGACACGATCAACGCCGACCCGTGCACGTCGACGAGGCTGAGATTCATCCGGCCTGCCTCATCCGCGAACACGCGCAGGTCGATGATCTTGTCGGCCAGCCGCCGCACCTTCGTCTCGTCATCATCAGAAGCCGCACCCACCAACAACACGTAACCGTGGCCGATGGTTGCACGGCGTTCGGTACCAGCCTCGTCCCAGCTCACGGAGCCCGCAGCCACGCGCTGAGCGACGATTCTCAGACTTTCGGGCCGAAATGCGGTTCGGCGTGCACGAGCGAGTCGATGTAGCGGAATCGTTCGTACCGGTGCTGCAGCAGGTCCGCGGTGGGCTGTTCCAGGAGCGGTTGAAGGTGGCGGTAGAGGGCCTCGTCCAGGACCG
Organism: Candidatus Dormiibacterota bacterium; assembly: GCA_955652835.1. Classification (GTDB taxonomy): domain Bacteria; phylum Chloroflexota; class Dormibacteria; order Dormibacterales; family Dormibacteraceae; genus Palsa-870. The sequence goes on along the minus strand of CATPBO010000062.1, from coordinate 20,562 downwards.
CCGCGGCAGCGTCGTAGTCGGCGCTCGCGCTTCCCGCAGGCTCCGTGACCACCTCTTCGACCACCCCCATGGCGAGCAGGTCGCGGGAGGTCAGCTGGAGCTGCTCCGCGGCCTCCACTTTGCGCGTGTTGTCTCGCCACACGATCGAGGCCGCCGCCTCGGGAGACGCGACTGAGTAGATCGAGTTCTCGAGCATGATCACTCTGTCCGCGACCCCCATGCCGAGCGCGCCGCCGCTCCCGCCCTCGCCGATCACTGCGGCCACGATCGGCACCGGAATGCGAAACCACTCCATGATCGCCTCGGCGATGGCGGCGGCGATGCCTCGCTCCTCCGCACCCGCGCCCGGGTACGCGCCCGGGGTGTCGATCAGGGAAACGATCGGAAACCTGAATTTCGCCGCGTGGTGCGCGAGCCGGATCGCTTTGCGATAGCCCTCCGGATGCATCATTCCCCAGTTCCGGGACACCCGCTCCTTGAGGCTTCGGCCTTTCTGATGACCCAGGAACATGGTCGTCCGCCCGTGCCAGGTTCCCACGCCGCCAACTAGCGCCGGGTCGTCGCCCGAGAGACGATCGCCGTGCAGCTCGATGAAATCCGGAGCCAGCCTTCGGACGTAGTCGAGCGTGTACGGACGATCCTGGTGGCGAGCAAGCTCGATGACCTGCCAGACGCTGAGCGTCGATTCGTCGGGCTTGCGTCCGTGACGCGTCATGGGTACATCTCGAGCAGGTGCGCGAGCAGCCGGCGCAGCTCGGTGCGCGGAAGCACCAGGTCCACCTGCCCATGCGCGAGCTGGAACTCCGCGCTCTGAAATCCGGGCGGTAGGTCGGCGTACGTCGCCTGCTTGATCACCCGCGGTCCTGTGAACCCGATCGCCGCGCCTGGTTCGGCGATGTTGATGTCGCCCAGCAGCGCCAGCGACGCAGCGGTCCCGCCAAACGTGGGGTCGGTCAGGATGGAGAAGTACGGCACTCCGGCGGAATGCAGGCGTCCGAGCGCTGCATTCACCTTGGCGAGCTGCATCAACGCGAGCACGCCCTCCTGCATGCGGGCGCCGCCCGAGGCTGAGATCAGCACGTAAGGGATGCCCGACGACGCGGCTTGCTCCATCCCGCGCGCGAGGCGCTCGCCCGCAACGATCGACAGGGTTCCGCCGACGAAGCGAAAGTCGAACGCGGCCAGCCAGATCGGCCGTCCCGCCACCGTGCAGGTTCCCGTTCGAACAGCCTCGTTCAACCCATCCTCCAGCAGCTGCTCAACGACCTCCTGGTACGGCTTGGGAACCTTCCAGTTCAGGAGGTCATGCGACCGGACGTCACCCCACCGCTCTTGCCACGAGCCCCGGTCCGCTACCAATGCGATCCAGGCGTCGGCGCCGAGACGGAAGTGATGGCCGCAGTCACAGACATAGTTGTGCTTTCTCAAAGCTTCCGGATCCAGGCCGACGCCACAGCCCGGGCAGTTGGTGGGGAGCGGGATCGGAGGCAGCTTGCTTCCCGCGATGCGCAGCTCCGATTGCGCCTTGGCCAGCGCGCTCACAGAGAGAGGCCTCCATCCACCGCGAGAACCTGACCGGTGATGAAGCCGGCCCGCTCCGAGCAGAGGAAAGCCACTGCCGCGGCAATGTCGTCGGCCGTTCCCTCGCGCTTGATGGGCGTCATCTTGACCAGCTCGCCCACCATCTCATCGGTCAGCGAGCCTGTGGTCAGCTCTGTGCGGACGTAGCCAGGAGCCACCGCGTTGCAGGTGATGTTGCGCGATCCATATTCACGCGCGACAGATTTCGTGAAACCGATCAGCCCCGCCTTGGCCGCGGCGTAGTTGGACTGGCCTGCGTTGCCGGTCAAGCCGACGATGGATGAGATGTTGACGATGCGCCCCCATCGCGCCCGCATCATGCCGGACATGATGGCGGCACGAGTGGTGGCGAAGGCGGACATCAGGTCCGTGCGGATCAGTTCCTCCCAATCGGCCGGTGCCATCTGGATCAAGAGCTTGTCGCGGACGGCGCCGGCATTGTTGACCAGGACGTCGACTCGACCGATCGCCTTGACCATGGCCTCGACCTGCGCGGGATCGCCCACGTCGGCCTGGTGCGCCGTTGCGTTCGGCAAGGAGGCCGCGGTCTCTTCGGCAGCCACCTTGTCCGAGCGGTAGTTGACGATCACCCGTGCGCCCATCGCGGCCAGCGACTGGCTGATTGCGCGACCGATGCCCTTGCCACCACCCGTGACGAGCGCGGTCTTGCCAACGAGCTCTTTGCCGTCTAGCTCGCCCACTTATTCAGGCCGGGGTCGGGCCGGCGAAGTCGATGAAGAGCTCTTCGGCGTTCCAGGTATCGACGCCCGGGATGTGCTTGGCTGCGAGGCTGGCAAGCACGCGGCCCGGTCCGAGCTCGACGACCGTCTTCACCTTCATGGCCCGCATCGACACCATGGTTTTTGCCCAGTCGACCTGGCGCAGCATCTGGAGCCGCAGCTCTTCCTGCAAGCTCGCGACGGTGCGGAGAGCCTCGCCCGATGCGTTGGCGAGGATCGGAATCGACGGCGCCTTGAGCGGCAGCTTGTCGACCAGCTTTCGAAACGCCGCGGCCGCCGCCGCCATCAGCGGCGTGTGGGCCGCGAGCGGGATGGTGAGGATGAGCGCACGCCGCGCGCCGGCAGCGAGGGCAAGCCTTTCAGCATCCTGCACGGCGGCGATCTCGCCCGACAACACGAACTGCACGTCCGCATTGCGGTTGGCCACCCACAACTTGCCGTGAACGGATGCTTCCTCACGAATGCGCTCGACCTTTGCCTCTTCGAGGCCGACGATGGCGATCATGCCGCCCGCTGCCTCGTCGCCTGCCGCCTGCGCCATGATCCGGCCGCGCTCTTTGACGAGCAGCAGCGCAGTCTCCCAGGGGATCGAGCCGGCGGCAGCCAGAGAGGCGATCTCGCCAAGGCTGTGGCCGGCCGTGACGCTGACGTTTTCGAAACCGTAGCTCTCGCGCCAGACCTCGTAGGCCGCCCAGCAGACAGTCATCACGCACGGCTGGATGACGTCGGTGCGATTCAGCTCCTCAACCGGGCCTTCGAAGCAGAGGCGGCGGACCGGCATGCCGAGGACCTCTTCGGCGCGCTCGAAGACGCGGCGCGCGGCGGGATACCGGTCGTGCAGGTTCTGACCCATGCCGGGTTTCTGCACGCCCTGGCCCGGGAACAGGAGCGCGATCGGGGCCTTGAGCGTTATGCCCATTTGAGCAAGCAAGAACCCCACGTCAGGCCGGAACCGAACCCGGCCAGCAGCACGTGATCGCCGCTCTTGACCCTTCCTTTGCGGATCGCCTCTTCCAGCGCCAGCGGGATTGATGCGCTCGACGTGTTGCCGTACTCGTCGATGTTGATCGCAACGCGGTCCAGCGGCAGCCCGATGCGCCGAGCCGCGGCATCGATGATCCGGAAATTGGCCTGGTGCGGGACCCAGAGGTCGATGTCTTCCAGCGCCACCCCGGCCGCGTTGCAGACTTCGTTGGCCTGGCGGATGAAGATGTCGACCGCGAACTTGAACACATCTGGCCCGACCATCTCGATGTACGGGTGTGGGTCTTTGGCGGCGTAGGCGCCCTTCTCGATGTTTCCACAGGTCACCTGAGCGTAGCCTCGGCCGTCCGCGCCAAGACACCAGCTCAGAAAGCCGGCTCCCTTCGGTGCGGGCCGCACGACTGCCGCACCGGCGCCGTCGCCGAAGATGACGGCCGTTCCGCGGTTTGAGTAATCGAGCATTCGTGACAGCACCTCGGCGCCGATGACCAGCACGTTGTCGGCCCGCTCTGTCGCGATGAACGAGTCGGCGACCGAAAGCCCGTACATGAAGCTGGTGCAGGCGGCAAGCAGGTCCCACGCAACCGCCCCGGGAGCGTCGAGCTCATCCTGCAGGCGGGCGGCGATCGACGGGAACGGACCGTCCGGCGACGAAGTCCCGACCAGGATCATGTCGAGATCGTTGGCGGTGATACCCGCGGCGTCTAGCGCGCCGCGCGCAGCCTTGGTGGCGAGCTCCAGCGTGGTCGTCCCCGGCTCGGCGATGTGACGCCTATGGATCCCCGTACGCTCGGTGATCCACTTGTCCGAGGTGTCCATCAACTTTTCCAGGTCGAAGTTCGTGATGATCTTCTCGGGTGCGTAGACGCCGACGCCAGCGATCGCGCTCGGCCGGCCCTTAGCCTTGAAGGAGCGAAGGGGCAGCGCGTCAGAGCGGGTTCGATAGGCGCTCGTGATAGCCATGGCGGCTATGCCTCCAGACGCTCGGCGGTCTTCTGCTCCAGAAACTTCCAGAGATCGCCGATGACCTTCATCTTCTCGAGCTCCTCTTCAGGCAGCTCCACGTCGTACTTGTCCTCCACCGCGGCGATTAGCTCGACGAGGTCGAGTGAGTCCGCCGCGAGATCCTTGGCAAAGCTCTTGTCGAGCTGAACCTGATCGGGTTCGATGCCCAGGATCTCGGCCGCGAGAACCTGCAGTTCCTTGAAATCGAGTTGGGTTGCCATTGGCAATACTCCTGTTCTTAGTTGGCGCCCGGAGGGCCTTTGATGACGAGGGTCGCGTTGTGGCCTCCGAAGCCGAACGAGTTCGATACGGCCACCTTGACGTCCGCCTTTCGAGCTTTGTTGGGGACGTAGTCCAGATCGCAATCTGGGTCGGGGTCGTCCAGGTTGATGGTCGGCGGCAGCATGCCTCGGTCGAGCGCGAGCACGCACGCGGCAGCCTCGATGGCGCCGGCGGCGCCCAGCAGGTGACCATGCACCGACTTGGTGGAGCTGACCGCGAGCTTGTGCGCGTGGTCGCCAAAGACGGCCTTGATGGCCTTCGTCTCCGCGACGTCACCGAGCTTGGTCGAAGTTCCGTGCGCGTTGATGTAGCCGACGTCCGTCAGCTCGACGCCGCTCTTCTCCAGCGCGCGGCGCATGGCGCGCATCGCGCCCTTGCCCTCTGGCTGAGGTGCGGTGAAGTGGTACATGTCGGCGGTAGCCCCGTAGCCGGCAATCTCGGCAAAAATCTTCGCCCCGCGTTTTTTCGCGTGCTCCATCTCCTCGAGCACGAGCATCACGGAGCCTTCGCTCATGACGAAGCCGTCGCGCCCAAGGTCGAACGGCCGGCAAGCCTTCTCGGGCTCGTCATTGCGTTCGCTCGTCGCCTTGATCTGGCAGAAGGCGCCCATCGTGAGAGGTGTGATGGTGGCTTCTGAGCCGCCGGCGAGCATTGCGACCGCGTCGCCGCGCTTGATGATCTCCGAAGCCTCGCCGATGCCGTGCGAGCCTGACGCGCAAGCGCTGACGATCGCGTAGTTGGGACCGCCGGCATGCAGATGGATCGCGACGATCCCCGCGGCCATGTCCGCGATCATCATCGGGACCGTGAACGGGCTGATCCGCTTTGGCCCGCGCTCCATCAGCTGTGTGTGGCTCTTCTCGATCTCCTCCATGCCGCCGATGCCGGAGCTGACGATCACGCCGACGTCGTCCGGGTCCATCTCCGAAGGCACCAGGCCCGACTGCGCCAGCGCCTGCTTCGAGGCCGCCAGCGCGAACTGGCAGTAGCGGCCGATGTGGCGGGCGGTCTTGCGGTCCATGTAGTCCTCGGGGTTGAAGCCCTTGACCTCACCGGCGATCTTGGTGTCGAACCCGGTGGTGTCGAAGTGAGTGATGGGGCCGATGCCCGAGACGCCCTCGATCATGTTGGACCAGACCGTTTCAACGTCATTGCCGATCGGAGTGATGAAGCCCATGCCGGTCACGGCCACGCGACGACCGTTGGAGTTGGATGTCATGACGCAAGCATACGGACGCCAGGGCCAATTAGCAGTGGCATTGAGTGGGAAAACGGCCCGCCTAACTTGGACACCATGGCCAAATTCGCTCTGAAAGGGGCACTTTAGAGCAGCTTTCGGATCTCCAGCGCGAACTGCAGCCGCAGGCGGGTCGCCGGCACCTCGAGGTCGCCGCCCATGAGCTCGCGAAGCTTGTCGAGGCGGTACAGCACGGTATGACGGTGAAGCCCCAGCGCGGCGGCTGCATCTTTGACCGATCCTCGACCGAGGTAAGCCTCCAGCGTTTCGAGGAGCTGTCCGCGGTTGCGCACTTTGGGATCCATCAGGCGGCCGAGGCTGTCGGCCACGAAGCGCTCGGCCAGGCGTGGGTTCTGGGTCAGCACCAGGTGAGGGATGAGCTCGTCGTGGCGGTGCACCACCCCTTCGGGTCGCAGCTTGCGACCGGCCTCGATCGCCTGCTGGGCCTCGAGGTACGAGCGGGAGATGCCTCGCAGGCCTGGGTGATAGCCACCGATGCCCGCACGCACGCGAGCGCGCGCCGTCCCTGAGCGCTTCACCGCCTCGTCCTGGAGCTGAGTGACGAACTGACCTGCGGCGTCGGCGTTCGCAACCGACTCGGCCGGCCAGAGCACGACCAGCGTGCTCGGATCGGTCGCGTGGTTGATCGCACCCCGAGGCATCTCGAGCGAGGCCGCGACCTCCGCCAGGGCCTGTCCGCCGCGCTCACCGTCGCGGTTGCCGACGACCAGCTTGCAGACCGCGACCACGTAGCCGGTAGGGACGATCGGCATGTTGAGCGCTAGCGCCTGCTTCTGCAGCTCGAGCTCTGAGTCGAAGTTGTCGCTGATCAGCGCATGGAAGAGGCGGGCATGAGCTCGGGTCCCACGCTGCATATGCTGCTCGCGCGCGTGCAGATAGGTCTTGGTGACCTCGGCCGCAACCTGGTCGAGGGCCGCGAACACATAGTTAGCCGTCACCATGATCGCCTCGGGTGTTGCCTCTGGATGACCACGCCAGGCGCGGAGGATCTCGTCCCAGGCAACTCGCGCCGCGATGCGATAGGCGTTGAGGATGGGCTCGACCGATTGGCTGCTTCGCGCCTGGAGGATGCCGAGCTGAGCGACACGGCGCAGCTCTTCACTAGTCGCAGGCCGTGCTTCGCGGGCGGTGGCCAGGAAGAGGTCAAGACCAGCCTCGCATGAACGAGCGATCGCCGAGCGCTGAGGAGGTACGCCGGTCGAGTCGTCCCAGCGCACAAGGCTGACGACCGCCCGGGCCATGTGGCGAGCCATGCCGGCTCGGCGCCCATCCAGCTCCGCGATGAGTGCGGCAGGGAGCGTCGGAGCACTTTTGGCCGGTTTAGCGAGTTTGGACTTGATGGCCAGCTTTGCCACTCGGCTCACTATACGTGGCGTGGGGCGATTAGGACTCGGTGTCTAGAGGCTTACCCGTGCTTCTTGGTAAAGGCGAGCATGCGGCGCCAAGCGTCATCGCAAGCGTCCTTCCACTGGTCGAAGGTCCTGTCAAAGAAGCTGTGGGGCGCTCCCTCGTAGATGTGCATCTCGTGCGCCACGTTGGCGTCGGTGAGCTTCTTGTCGAACTCGTGGAACGCTTCCTGTGGCGTTGCGGCGTCTGCCCCCGCGAGCAGGAGCAAGAGGGGCGCCTTCATCTTCGATATGTAGGGTTCGCTGCGCGGCGGCCGCCCGTAAAAGCCGATCGCCCCGTTGAGGCCGGGTTGGAACGCGGACTGGTTCCACGAGCTCGAGCCTCCGAAGCAGAAACCCACCGTAAATACGGACTTCACCGCTCCGCCGTCCTTTGACTTCAGGTATGCGATCGCCGCCGCCACGTCTTTGGCGATGTCCTCCTGGGTCGTCTTCTCAACGTGCGGCATGAAGTCGAAACCTTCGCCCCTGTCACCGATTCCTGCGGTGCGCCCGAAGTAATCGATCGCAACCGCATCGATCCCAGCCTCGGCAAAACGCTGCCCGAGCTCTTTGTAGAACTGGTGCAGCCCGCGCACGTCTGGCATCACGACGATGCCAGCCCCCGTCGGCTTTTCGGCCCGGGCGAAGTAGGAGGCGAACTTCGTGCCGTCGGATGAGGTGAGGACCAGGTCACCCTGGTCCGCGGCGGCACCGCTGATCGGGGGCAGGGGTACGCGAGCTTCGTCTGAATAGCACATGCGTCGATTCTCCACTAGATTGTTGGTCGCATGAAGATCGAGAGCACTGGGTTCACTCGGGCGGACGTCGAGCAATTCCTCGACCAGATGGTCGATCACGATCGCAACGTCCTGGCCGACAGGCTCGAGAAAGCTTCGGCGAAGCTGGCCGTGTTGGCTCCTCGGGTCACAGCTGGGCGCGGCGAGACCGAATGGTCCAACCACGAGCTTCTCGGCCACATCGCCGTCCTGTCCAAGTTCTACGGGGTCCTTGTGCACAAAATCTCGAGCGCCCAGATGACCGAGCTCGACCTTCTCGAAAACGTCACCCTGCGCGATGTCGTCGGCGAGCAGATGGCTCAGATCGAGCCTGCGGAGCTCCTGCGCATGGCGCTCGCCGACCACGCGCGCACAGCCAAGCTGCTGCGCACTGTCGAACCGTCGTCTCTGCGACGGCAGGCCAGGCAGGAGAACGGACAGCTGATAAGCGCCGAGGAGATCGCGCGCCTTCCGCTGGTCAACCACCTCGAGATGCACGTCGACCAGCTGGAGCGGTCGCTGAACTCCTAGTCGGCGACCTGGGCGTAGCCCAGCTTTCGCAGCTCGCGCCTGAGGGTTTCGGCGGCATCATCCATCATCGCCGGATCCGGGTTTGGATCCTGGTTGTCAAAGTCGAGATCGTGAACGCCGCGGATCGGCACCACATGGATATGGGAATGTGGCACCTCGAGGCCAGCGAGCATCACGCCAATCCGGACCGGCTTGAACCCGGCCATCTGCGCCTTGCCAATCGCCTGCGCCGTCTCTGCCAGGTGGGCGAGCAGCCCCGCCTGGAGGTCGATCCAATGGTCGATCTCCTCCCGCGGCACCACCAGCACATGACCCGGACGAAGCGGGCGAATGGACAGAAAAGCGACACACGACTCGTCCTTCCAGACGAACCGCGCGGGCAGCTCCCCGGCGATGATCCGGCTGAAGATACTGGCCACGCGCTAAGACTAAGTCCCTTAGCCTTTAGCCTATGCCTGCCGCCGCAGAGCTGATCGCAGCCACCAAGAAATACGGCGCGACGGAAGCTCTCAAAGGAGTGACGCTCACCATCGAGCTGGGCGAGGTGGTGGCGATGCTCGGGCCGAACGGAGCGGGCAAGACCACCTCGATCAGCCTTCTACTCGGCCTCCGCAAACCAACCTCTGGCAAGGCCCTCTTATTTGGGCTACAACCCGACCACCTGGACGCGCGAAGCCGGGTCGGCGTGATGCTGCAGGAGTCCGGCATCCCGTCAATGCTCAAGGTGCGCGAGATCGTTGATCTGTTTCGCTCCTACTACCCGAAGCCGATGGCGCGCGACCGCGCGATCGCGATGGCCGGTCTCGAAGAAAAGACCAACGCACAGGTGAAGGAGCTGTCCGGCGGACAGAAGCAGCGCCTGTACTTTGCCCTCGCCGTGTGCGGTGATCCGGATGTCCTGTTCCTCGACGAGCCGACGGTAGGCATGGACGTAGAGGGCCGGCGGTCGTTCATCGAGCGGATTGCGGAGTTCGCTCAAATGGGCCGCACTGTGGTGCTGACAACCCACTACCTGGAGGAGGCGGATCAGCTCGCCAAACGCGTGGTAGTGATCGACCGCGGCCTTGTCATCGCCGACGCGAGCCCACAAGAGATCAAGTCCAAGGTGGCAGGGAAGCGCGTTCGGTTCAAAGCGTCCGCCCTTACGGAAAAGGACCTCGAGGGCTTGCCTATAACGACGTCTACGGTCACAGACCACAGCGTGCAGCTGCTGACGAACCAGCCGGAGGCCGTCCTCAAGGAGCTCTTTCGCCGGGGTGTCGAGATCTCCGAGCTCGAGGTATCAGGGGCGGATCTCGAGGATGCATTCATCTCGCTGACCACCCACACACCGACCGCCTGATGGCAGTGATGGCAGTGCGTCGCGCGCCGCTCGCCCCGATGCTGGTCCGTCAGACCTTGGCCGAGTTTCTCAAGCTTTGGCGGGTGCCGGCCTTCAGCCTGACGTCCATTTTCCTGCCGGTGATGTTCTACGCGTTCATCGGCATCGGCTCCTCATCGCAGGTGATCAGCCCACACGTGACGTTCGGGGCGTATTTCCTCGCCTCGATGGCCGTGTACTCGGTGGCCAACGTGATGATCTTCAGCTTCGGCATCTCGGTCGCGACGGAGAGAGGCATGAAGATGGACGTCCTCATACGGGCCACGCCAATGCCGCCGTTTGTGTACCTGCTCTCCAAGTGCATAACGGCGATCTTCTTCGCCGCTATCACCCTTGCGGTCCTCTTTCCGTTTGCCTACATCGCGGGCGGGGTCAAGCTTGATCCATCGATGTGGATGACGTTGGCCTACCGAGTGCTGCTGGGCTCGATACCTTTCATCGCCCTCGGCTTTGCCATCGGTTATCTCTCCGGGCCAAACTCAGCCGTGGCTGTGATCAACCTGATCTACCTGCCCACCGCGTTCGCCTCGGGCCTGTTCTTTCCTAAGCAGCTGCTGCCGAGCTTCATCCAGAGCATCGCGCCATATCTCCCGCTCCACTTCTACGGACAGCTCGGTTGGGACGCGATCGGCGCACCCACCGACGGGAGCGTCACCACCGACTGGCTCTACCTCGCTGGATATGGAGTGGTCTTTTTCGTCATCGCGCTCTGGGCCTATCGTCGCGAGGAAGGCCGCAAGTTCACTTAGAGCGTTCCTCGGTCCAGAACTTTCCCGGCAGCTCAGTCCCAAACGCTTCCGCATAACGGCGGGAGAATTCGGCTCGCGAATATCCGTGCTCGATCGTCCCCACTTGCTCGACCGCATACGTGGCCGCCAGCGACGCCACCCGTCCCGCGGCATCGAGCTCCAGTCCCCGCAGCAAGCCCGCAACCAGGCCGGCTCGATACGCATCTCCCGCGCCTGTCGGGTCTGATTCACGAACCGGCGGCGCAGCCGGGATATCGAGGGTCTGGCGGCGGGTGGCAATGCGCGATCCCTGGCGTCCGAGCGTCGTGACCACGATCTCGGCCAGGTCCAGGAGCCCGGTCACGTCGTGGCCCGTGCGTTGTTGGATGAGCTCCAGCTCGTAATCGTTGCCGATGACGATCCATGCCCCGCGGGTGCTGTCGGTCACATCCTCGGCCGACATCATCGGCAGCTGGTGGGCGGGGTCAAAGACGAAGCGGACACCGCGCTCACGGCATTCATGAACAAGGCGCTTCATGGCGCCGGGGTCGTTGGGACCGATGATCACCGCGTCGACAGCGGGCGGCGCGTCGGAGAGGCCGAGGATGGCCGCCCGCCACATAGCCCCGCCGTAATAGCCGGTCAGCTGGTTGTCGTCCAGGTCGGTGGTGGTGAATCCGGTCGCACTCAGCTCGCCGTCCAGCAACCGGAGTCCGCGGCAGTCGACGCCTCTGGCGACCAGCCAGTCACGGTACTCGGTGGCGTCTGTGCCGGCGGTGGCGAGAACGGCGGCCGGATAGCCAAGGAGCGCGAGGTTGTACGCGTAATTGCCCGCCACACCGCCCCGGCGCTTCTGGAGGTCGTCAACCAGAAAGCTCAGGTTCAGGATGTGGGTCTTGTCGAGAAGGATGTGGTCCTTGAACCGACCCTTGAAGGTCAGGATGTAGTCGTATGCGATAGAACCGGTGCAGACGACGGTCATCGGTAGGCCACCGGGCGAAGGCTAAAGAAAAAGGCGCCCGGCGTGGGCGCCCTTTTGACTCTGTGGAGAAATCCCTCTCCCCCTCGGGGAGAGGGCTAGGGTGAGGGGCTTAATCTGGCAACACCTAGGCGGCGCTGCGACGGGCGGTCCGGCGGCGCGGCTGGCGCGTGTTGACCGCGGTCTTGGCGGCGGTCTCGCGGTGCGGCGTCAGCGTGGTGGCCTGCTCAAGACGGGTCGCGGTGCGGGCGATGGTCTTGAACGAGCCGTTGAAGATCCCCAGCGTCCGCTTGGCGACATCGCCCACGACGTCCTGGCGGCGCGCCTGAACCTTGACGAGCTGCAGGCCCTTGATCGCGACTTTCTCGGGCAGCTTCTCGTTGATCGCGATGCCCCAGAGCGTCACCTTCTCGGGAAGGATGGCGTTCAGGCGGGCGTTGAACCGGCGGTTGATCTTGCGGGCGGTCGGCGCTCCCTTCTTCTCGAATCCCTTGACCTGCTTGCGCGCCGATCCGATCGGGTCCGATGCGACCTCGGCCGCGGCTTTGGCGGCTCCGAATGCAACTCCCTCGACGGTGGTGGCGGTTTCTCCGAACTTGGTCTCAGTGCTCATGTGACTCAGCCTCCTAGCTGTTCTTGATCTGTCTTGACGCAGTGCATCATAACGCACCGCGTCAATCCTGTCAAGGCGCCTTGTCAGGGTTCGTCCCCGTCACGCGCGCGATCAACACCTGGGCGGAGGTGCCGAACATGTCGTAATGCGCAACTTTGCGCCGCTTCTCGGGCTGGATCCACTCCGGGCGTAGGCCATGGTGCCGGCCCCACTCCTCGAGCACCGGCCGCAGGCCGATGACATGCAGGAACGGCTTCTCCCGCACCATCCCCCGGATCGTCGAACCGTGGTACGAGTCGAAGTTGCGATGGATCGCGATGCCGCCGGCCTCAGCGAAGGCGATGGCCTCCTTGATCTGGCGCCGCTCGAAGTACTGCTCATGAAGCAGCTCAGTCAAGTCGTCAACTTGGTGTTGATTGTCCGCCGTTGCCGGTGCTGACGGGTATGACCGAGCCAGTAAACCCGCGGGAGCTGGGCACTCGCGGGGAATCAGGATCGGGGGAGCGCTTCGGGGCAGATCGGCCGGAAGGCGCAGAGGTGGCACGGGCGTTCCGCGTGCTCGGGCCCAAGGCTGAAGTCACCGGCCGCGATGCGTGAGGCGGCGGCACGGACCTGGGCTTCCACGCCGGCATCGTCGGGCGTCACATCGCGGGCTTCGCCGCGGCGCATTTCGAACAGCACCAGACGAGGCTCGGCGGCACCCGGCAGGAGGCCGCGATGCGCGGCGACTCCGTACAGGCGGAGCTGGACAGAGTAGGCCTCGATCAGCTTTGCGTCGAGTGACGCGTTGGTCTTGTAGTCGATGAGGACGGGCTTTCCGTCGAGCTCGCAGATCCGGTCGACCAAGCCCTTCACGCGCGTGGTGCCGATCCGCATGTTGAATCCGACCTCGACTGCGAGGGTCGTCGCTTGCGCGAGTGGATGCGTGAGATAGCGCGTGAGCATCTCGCGTCCGGCTACCGGCCCCGAATACAACGCGAGCAGATCTCCGCCAGAGGTGTGCCAGGCGGCGAGCGCCGCGTGCACCGCTGAACCGAGTTCGGTCGACCCCATCGCCTGCACGTGGCGCGGCTGCAGCTCGTCGGGCGGAGCGGGGACTCGCCACACCTGGCTGAAGCGATACCGCACCGGACAAATCTCGAAGTCGTGCAGCTGCGAAAAGCTCAGCTCGACCTCGCGGGACGGCGCAGGTGCTGCGTCAGCGGCTCGAGGGCGAAGTTGCTCGAGCCGGTCCAGTACCGCAGACACGACGGCAGACCCTCCATCCACCTGGCCGTTGGCCGTCCGCATCGCGGGCAGCTCCAGCTGCTCCGCCTCGACCACGGAAGCGGACTGCGGGTTGGCGAGCGCCCAGCTCAGGATCTCGGCGAAGTGGTCGTGGTCCTCCACGCCGTTTGTGCCAACGTCGCGGGCTGTGGCTTCTTCACGCGCGGCGGTGACGTAGAGCGCGTCCTTCGCCCGCGTCAAGCCGACGTAGACGATCCGCCTCCGCTCACCGATCGCAAGCTTCACCGCCGGCGCGCCGGGCGAGGTCTCCACGTATCGCGGATGTTTCTCCCCGCGCCAGTTCTTCATCACGAAGCCGAGCGTGTCCGAATCGAAGAAGAGGCGTTCCGTGTCCCTGGGTCGCGGTGGCCGGAGGTTGACCAGGAACACGACGGGGAATTCGAGACCCTTGGCGGAATGGATGGTCAAGAGCGATACCGCCTCTGCCGTCGCGGCCTCCTCGGCGGCCTCGCCGACCGGCAGCTCGGCGTCGATCACCTGGTCCAGATGGCGCACGAAGTCGCCGATGCCCGCGAGCGAAAGGTCGCGCTCAAACCTGCCCGCGAGCTGGAACACCTTGCGCAGGTTCAGCAGCGCGCGCGGGCTGCCATCGCGGTGCGCTCGCAGCTCGGCCCAGCGCAGGTAGCCGCTCTCCCCGAGGAGCCGGTTCAAGATGTCGGCCACCGTGAGGGCGTCGCGAAGGCGGCCCATTCGGTCGGTCAGCTCAATCAGTCGGCGCCCTTCGCGCGCGACCTTTGGATCCATCTCCGGGTAGCCCTCGCGCCCTGATTCGTCGAAGCAATCGCGCAACCTCATGCCGTTACGGTCTTTGCGCCGGGCCGCCAGCTGGTACATGCCGTTGTCCGGCAGCCGGACGATTGGTCCCTGCATGATGCGGACGAACGCGCCGTCGTCCATCGGGTTCTCGGTGAGGCGCAAAAGCGCCAGCACGTCCTTGATTTCCTGGCGGTCGAAGAAACCCGAGCCGCCGCTCGTGATGTACGGAATGCCCTGGCGCCGGAGCTCGTCTTCGAACTCGCGCGGGAGCATGCGGATCGAATGGGCGAGGATCGCAATGTCCGCAAAGGCACGGCCGCCGACATGCAGACGGCGGATCGCCTGCGCCATCGAGCGGGCCTCGGTCCGCGAATCCGGCGCCATGATCACGGTCACCGGCTGCGAGATGACGCCGCGCGTCGCGACCAGGTCGGGCTCGGCGGCGAAATCCTGGTCGCGGCGGATGAAATCGGTCGCGCAGTCGAGAATGCCCTGGTACGAGCGCCGGTTGTGCGTCAGTGGGAGGCGCTTGCCGGGGAATCGGGTGCGGATGTTTTCGATCTCGGCGTCGCGCCAGCCGTAGATGGACTGCTTGGCGTCACCGACCACCGAGACGTTGCCGAAGTTGTCGGCGGCGAGGAGGCGGATCAGGTCGAGCTGGATGCGGTTGGTGTCCTGGAACTCGTCGACGAGCAGGTAGCGGAATCGCTCGCGGCAGCGATCGCGAAACTCCTTGATCCGCTCGAGCGAGTCGATCACCTCGAGGATGAGGTCGTCGAAGTCGCGCAGGCCTGCTGCGCGAAGCGACTCCTCATAAGTCTTGTAGATGGTGAACAGGACCTCGATCGCCTCGACCTCGGCCAAATTAGGGTCGGGACCGCCATTCCCCTCGAACCTCTCCCTGGGCGAACGCGGAGAGGGGGTCTGGAGCTCAAGAGCGCGCTGGTGAAAACGGTCGGGCGTGATGCCGCGGCCCTTGAGCTTGAGCAGGAACCGCAGGCCCGAGCGGAGAAGATCGTCCAGGTCCTCGACGGTCAATGCGGAGAACGAGTCGGGATCGAAGGGGGCCGCCACACCGCTACGCAGGCGGGCGATGAGCTGCTGCTCGAAGAGTCGCTGCCCCGTCTCGTCCAGCACCCTTTGCTCGCGCGGCGCGCCGACCAGGTAAGCGAACTCGTCGAGCAATCGCGCGCACGTGCCGTGGAACGTGCCGATCCACGCCCCGTCGAGAACCTCGGGACCCACCTCCGGACGCCGCTCATGCATCTCCTTGGCGATCCTCTGCCGGAGCTCCTCCGCCGCACGCTCGTTGAACGTGACGGTAAGGATCCGGTCGGGAGGCGTGCCCTGTTCGACCAGCCAGCAGAAGCGTTCGGTGGCGGTGTACGTCTTGCCGGTGCCGGGTCCCGCGGCGATGAGAAACGCGCCGCCCGGCCCGGCGTGCGCGGCGGCCGCCTGCTCGGGGCTGAGCGACACGGTGCTCGGAACTCGTGTGGCGCTCATTCGGGCGGCGCGCCTCCGTAGGGGCACACCGCCGCGTGCGGGCAGCCACCAAAGCGGGTCACGCAGGTGCCAGCGAGCTCTCGCGGCGCGGGCTCGAAGTGACCTGCCTTGATGCGCTCGATCGCGTGGACGACGGTCTCGCGGCTGCGGTCCAGGTCCTCTTCCGTCAACAGCTTCTCTCGATACTCCTTGAGGCCCGCGGCGTGACCGACACTGAAGATGTCCTGGCGCATGCCGCCCCACACCCAGTCCTTCGGGTAATAAAGAGAGAGGTACCGCGGCGTGAACCCGAGAGGTTTGCCCTCCTCGTCGAAGCCCTCCCTGCACGCGATGTAGTAGAGGGCGAGCTGCACGTCGTACAGGTCAGGTCCGAAATATGCCTCGTACGCGTACTTCATCGGCTTGCCCGAGCCGGTCTTGTAGTCGACGACCTCCACCTCACCGTCGCCGACATCGTTGACACGGTCGATCTTGCCGACGATCTCCGAGCCGTCGAGCTGCAGGCTGAACCGGCGCTCGATCGCGACGGTGCGCAGCCTGCGGATGAGCTGCATGCCAGTCACGAACTTGATGTAGTTGGTCAGCACGGACCGCACCTGGCGCTCTTCGCGCTTGCGATCGAGCACGCCCTCCATGTGCGCGAGATAGCTCTCAAGGTGGCTCTGCAGCGCGGTCTCCAGCCACACCTTTTGATGGTCGCCGTCGAGCGGCCTCCACTCGCCCTCGTTGGCGTGGAAGTCTTCGAGCACCTTGTGCAGGAATCCACCACGTTCCATCGCAACCGAGCGCGGCTCGTTGATGAGTCCGGGATGATGGTTGTACCAGTAGAGCCGCGGGCACTTGAGGTAGTCGTTGAGGGTGGTCGGGCTGAAATGATCGATCTGCACGGAGTTCGGATTCCGATCGCCGCCATAGGGCTCGAACGGCTCGCCCGATTCGGGGTCTGTGAGAAACGCGACGTCGAGCCCGAGGGCTGCGGCGTGTGCCGGCACGCCGTTTATCAGCGCGCTGCGATGGGAGGCGAGCAGCACCTCCGCCTCGCGGGACAGAAGCACGTCACGGGGCTGGAGTCGCGACGAGCCGCGCGTGAGCGTTCTTGATTCGGCCTCGGGCGCGGCCATGTCGAGGAAGACCGATGGACCCGCCTGACGCAGGTACGAGTCCGCGTACGTCACGTAGAGCCTGCGCCGCGCGCGCGTCATCGCGACGTAGGCAAGCCGCGCCTCCTCCGCCAGGTGACCGTCGGGATCCGAAGGCCACGACGGCATGAAACCGACCTTGAAGCCCTCGAGCCACGCGCGGTCGTCGGCGTCAAGCAGGGGATGTGGGCGGGCCGGCAGGGGAAAAAGCCCGTGGGCGAAGCCCGAGCAGAAAACGACCTCGAACTCGAGACCCTTCGCCTGGTGCACGGTCATCACCTGGACGGCGTCACGGCGGCCCGGCGCGGCCTCGCTGTCGTCCGCCGCGGCGGCCAGGAGCGTCTCCAGCGAACCTGGAATGTCGGCCAGCTTTGGCCGCGAGCCGTGAAGCCGCTCGTGAACGACCTCGATTGCCTCCAGGCCTTCGATCGCCGCCCGGAGGTCAGAGATCGCCTCCGCTCGCTGTTCGTCGCCAAGCTCCAGGTCGAGCAGGCGCTGCATCGCACCGTCCTCGATGAGCACCGAGTACGCGAGGGCGGCCAGCGAGAGTTTCGACGCCCGGCCGGCTAGGCGTTGGCGCGTGACCATCGCGGCGTGCAGGCTGCCGAGCTCATCCTCGGAGAGAAAGGCCATGTAGTCGGGTTCAGGGCGCGCTTCTGCCGGCGCTTCGCCGCCCCATGGCAGCGGATAGCGCTGCGGGTCGCGCGCCATCAGCGCGTACATCAGCCGGCGCATCACACGGAGAAGCGGACGGCCTCGTTCACGAGCGCTGGCACGGAGCCGGCCGAGAGTTCTCGCCTCGACCCCACCGAGGCTCGATGCGAGCGCGCCTTCGAAGGCGTCCGGATCGTCGGGCTCGCGGAGCGATTCGAGATAACCGACCAGGAAGCGCACCACCTCGTTACGCGCGGTGGCGCCCGACCCGCGGACCTCGTAGGGCAGACCCATGGCGCGCAGTGCCTCTTCGAATGGGGCTCCGAGTGAGGTCGTGCTGCGCAGCAGGATCGCGAAGTCGCCGTGCCGGAGCCCCTCCGCGTGAAGCCGCTTGATCTCGCGCGCCACGAAGAACGCCTCGTCGACCGGGTTGCCCTCTCGAGCCACGACAACAGCCGGCGGCGCAGAGGTGACGACTGTCCGGAGCCGTCGTGGCTCCCGGCTCGGATGGGTGGATTTGAGCAGGCGCTCGCCGCTGTCAAGCGCCTCCTGTGAGGACCGCCTGCAATCGTCCAGGTGGCGCATTGCGCCGCCGTAAACCGTGGCGAAATCGAGACTGAGGAGACGCGGGACGGTTCCACGAAAACCGTAGATCGACTGGTCCGGATCACCGACCACGACCAGGTGGGGACGCATCTCGGGAGGAGCGACCAGCTGCAGCAGCTCGAACTGGGCCGGGTCGACATCCTGAAACTCGTCAACCAGGATCAGACGAAACCGCCCCTGAAGGTCCTCTCGGAGCGGGCGGTTCGACTGCAGCAGCTCGATCGCTCCCGAGATGAGGTCGCGGAAGTCCAGCATCCGCGCACTTTGCAGACGTAGTTGGTAAGCCTGGTACGCGGATGCCAGCACGCGAAGTCTCTCGCTTGCGCTCGCCTCCGCCGCAAGCATCAGTGCGGACGGGTGGACGAGGTTCTGCTTCATGAGCGCGACAAACGTCAGAAGATCGCGCGCGAAGGCATCGGACTTCCGAACACCATCCAGCGGCCCAAGCACCGATGCATCCAGATCCGCAAGCACCTGACGCATGACCAGCCATTCCTGGAACCCGTTGAGCAGGAGCCGCTCTCGATCCGGCGAGTGCTCACGCAGAAGGCGGGCGCAGAAGCTGTGAAAGGTTGAGATCCAGGCCTCCCCGTACTCGTCTTGCAGGCGCTCGTCGATGCGGCGCGAGATCTCGTCCGCGGCGCCGGTCGAGAAAGTGAGGACCAGGATTTCACCGCGACCGGCCAGGCGTTCACGCACGGCCTGCTCGTACAGGTCGACCAGTAAATGCGTCTTGCCAGTGCCCGGTCCGGCCAGCACGCGCAGTGGTCCGACTATTTCATGGATGTATTCGTGGATGTCGAGTGGCAAAGGTTCCCCTGAATGGCGCGGGCCTCCTGATTATGCCGGTGCCCGTGTCCTCAGGTCAGCCGTGCCTGTAAAGGGCCGCCACGCCACAACGACAAGGGCGAGGAGCAAGAGGAACTCGAGCCAGGGCCAGCGGTTCAAGTTCGGGGTCAATCCTGTCTGGTAAAGGAATGGGCTCGCAAGGATCCACCCGACCGCGAGTGGGGCTCTCCACGCCAGCACAGGGCGCTCTTCCCAGATCATCCAGGAGCTCGCGGCCAACAGGCAAAGGTCCGACCCGTGCAGGTAAGGAGACACGATGAGCGAACCGATGACGCCGACGGGGACAACCAGGCCGGGCATGCCCCGAAGCCTGAAGGCCGTCGCCAGCACAGCCCCCACGATGACGACGCGCAAGGCAAATGCGACGAAGCCTGTCACGCCGATTGCGCCCGTGAGCGTCAGGTCAGCAGCCCCGTTCGGCAGCGGTCCGCGCAGCTGATTGACGTAGGCGGACAGGCCGCCGCTGCCAAGCAGCAGGAATGCGATGACGACGACCACCGCACCCGCTGCCAGCCATCCAGCGAAGGCGCGATAACGACCGGCCACGAGCAGCGCGAACGGGACGAGTATGGCGGTGTTGGGTTTTAGCAGGATCACTGACAGGACGACGCCTGCCAGGATGTCCCGGTCTTCGCGAAGCAGGCGCCAGGCCACCACCACACCGGCGGCGACCAGTGGAACGACCTGGCCGGCGTTCATCGCATGCACCACCCACCACGTGGCGAGGGCTGCGATTACCGCGACCCACCGGCTGATTCCGGCGCTCACGCTGGACCAGGCCAGCGCGGCTGCAAACGCGACGAAAGTGAAGGCAGCCCATATGCCATAGGCGACCGAGTACGGAAGCGGGGTGAGGGGAGCGACCAGCCAGGAGACGGTCGGAGGGCTCAGGAAGGGCTGGGACGACTGATTGGGGACGAGCTGCTTCTGCGCTGCGGCGACCAAAGCCTGGTCATAGATGTGCTGCCACCCCTGCTGCAGGCCCACGCTCGCCGCCGCCAGGTAGGTGTGGAAGTCGATCCCGATGTGTTCGGGCCGATACCTCAGGTCGAGCACGAGCGCGACCACGACGACGGCAAGGGCAAGCCACCACCAGGTTCGGCGAGAGTTGGGCACCGATTGACGTTACCTCACCAAAATAAACGCGCACCAATGGCCAGAGCCCGATGACCCGCCCGAAGCAAGTCGGCCTGTGGGCGGGACTCATCGCCGTCACGGTCGTGATCGCCCACCTGCCCTCTTTCTTCCACCGCCTGCTCGATGGCGACGAGGCCATTTATGGCTCGATCGCAGCGCTAATGAACGCCGGCGGACAGCTCTACGGTCCGGGCGGCGTGGACAACAAGCCGCCAGGAATTTTCTGGGTGTACGCGGCGACCTTTCAGGCTGCGGGCACCTACCAGATGAACGCCATCCATGCCGTTGGGCTGGCCGTAATCCTGGCGACCTGCGGGCTGCTGTTCGTCATCGGTCGCGACCTTGGCGGGGTCCGAACCGGGCTCTTGGCGGCCCTGTTCTACGG
>CATPBO010000061.1 GCA_955652835.1 Candidatus Dormiibacterota bacterium | reverse complement strand
TCTACGGGCAACCTCGCCAACGCGGTCGCTGCCTACGCCGCCAGGGCGGGCCTCGAATGCTTCGTATTCATCCCGGTCGATCTCGAGCCGGCGAAGCTCGTGAGCATCGGTGTGTTCGATCCAAATGTGGTCGCTGTGCGCGGCAACTACGACGAGGTGAACCGGCTCTGCAGCCAGCTCGTCGAATCAACACCATGGGCCTTCTGCAACATCAACATCCGGCCGTTCTATGCGGAAGGGTCCAAGACGTTGACCTTTGAGACGGCTGAGCAGCTTGGCTGGAAGCTGCCGGACGAGATCATCATCCCGATCGCGAGCGGCTGCCAGTTTGTGCGCCACCGCCAGGCCGCCAAGGAGCTGGTCGAGTACGGGCTGGTGCGCGAGGAGCGCGTTCCAAAGTTCAGCGGCGCCCAGGCGCTCGGCTGCGCTCCGGTCTACAACGCCTTCAAGTCGGACACCCCCGAGCGGGTGCTGCCCGTGAAGCCAAACACCATCGCCCGCTCGATCGCCATCGGCAACCCGTCCGACGGCATGTACGTGAACCGGATCGCGCGCGAGACCGGCGGCGTGGTCGAAGCCGTCACCGAGGAACAGATCGTCGACGGGATTCGCCTGCTCGCCCGCACTGAGGGTATCTTCACCGAGACCGCCGGTGGCGTAACCATTGGCGTGCTGGCGAAGCTGGCCCGGTCGGGACGCTGGAACGGAGACGAGGTCGTGGTGGCCTATGTCACAGGCCATGGCCTCAAGACCGCCGACGTGCTAGCTTCGGCGAACGGCCATGCGCGCCGCGTGGAAATAGAACCGACACTAAAGTCGTTTCGCGAAAAGGTGAGTATTTAGTTGCCACAGTTCCGCATCCCGGGTCCACTGCGCCGTCTATCGGACGGGCAGGTTACGGTTGAAGTCGATGGATCTGACCTTGCCACCGCCATCGCCGCGCTGGATGCCCGGTATCCAGGCTTCAAGGACCGGCTGCTCGATGAGAACGGCGAGCTCCGTCAGTTCGTCAACGTGTACCTGAACGACGAGGACGTGCGGCTCGGTGGGGGGCTGGGGGCGAAGGTTCACGAGAAGGACGAGATTTCGATCGTTCCAGCTGTGGCGGGGGGCTGACGGGCGGCCGTTCAAGAGCGCTCGACACCAGGGCCAGGTTCTCGCGCCAGGTGCCTTCAGGGAGGGGCGGCAGGATGTCGTCCCAGATCGCCGCGAAGCTGCCGATGAGCTGCGGGAAGCGAGCCGGCCGCGCCAGGAACCACCAGTGGAGGTGCTCGCTCCCGTCTCCCCAGCGACACACGTGCACGCGTCCGACCTCAGGAATTGTGCGCACAGCGCGCTCGATGCGCGCTTGGAGGAGGCCGAGCTCGGATGCCAGGTCATCCGGGAGATCGCCCGGCTCGCCGTAATGAGCGCGTGGCTCCAGGATCAAGATGACCGGCAAACCAGTGGGATTGACGGTCGTGCAGAGACGCCAGTTATCTGAGGTCCAGATGTATGCGGTGTCCAGAGCTGCGCACGCACGACAATCGATCCCTCCCTCTCCGGCGCGCGGGATCTCGCGGGCCAGCGGAGAGCGCAGCGTCCGAGGGTGCATGTCGCCATCGAACGGGAACGTGTCCCACTCCTCTACCGGCGGCATGCGGAGCGACTCCGACGCACGAGCATAGAGCTGCTCAGGGGTTTCTGGCATCGAGCCACATGCTAGCTTTGGTCGACCGGTGAAATGGCCGCAGTCCTTCTATGAGATGCGTGAGGGACGGGGCTGCGCGATGTGCGAGCAGGGCCGCCCTGAGGAGACGGCGCATGGTGTTCGATTCTTCGCGGGCGCAGTCTCGGATGCGTACCTGCAGCGGACGAGCATCCAGCGTGGCTACACCGTCGTGGTGTGGCGCGGCCGCCACGTGGCGGAGCCGACAGAGCTGGCGCCGGAAGAAGCTTCGGCGTACTGGCTGGAGGTAGTCCGCGCGGCTCGCGCGCTGGAGACCCACTTCCACCCGGTCAAGACGAACTACAACGTGCTCGGGAACTCACTCCCACACATGCACACCCACATCATTCCGCGCTACGCGGACGACCCGAGGCCGGGATGGCCGTTCCCGTTCCCAGAGGGCGAACCGGATCCTATCGACGAGGACGTCCTGCGCGCCGATGTTGAAGCCCTCCGCAAGCTCTGCGGAACCTGAGAGACTCCGCGTATGGGGCGGAGGCGACTGAAGCTGATCTTTGGCCCGGCGATGGTGAAGGAGCCGGTGATCTACCAGCTCGGCAAGCAGTTCGCGCTGGTGACCAACATCCGCCGTGCCGACGTGACTCGCGACCAGGGCTGGGTGCTGCTCGAGATCACGGGAGAGCCGGAAGAGCTGGACCGCGGCGTGGCCTACCTCGAATCGCGGGGAGTCAAAGTCGAGCCGGCCGAAGGCGACCTGGTCGAGTAAACGTTTGGCAGCGTAGCTCCCGACTAAAATTGCGGCCGATATGAGGGGCGTCGACGTCGCGATCATCGGCGCTGGTCAGGCTGGGCTCGCGACCAGCTGGTACCTCTCACAGGCGAAGGTCGACCACGTCGTGCTCGAAGCCGGTCGCGTCGCCGAGACCTGGCGCACGCGGCGCTGGGACTCGTTTTGCCTCGTCACGCCCAACTGGAGCGTCCAGCTCCCTGGCGCGCCCTATGACGCGCCAGATCCGGATGGTTTCATGCCGCTGGCGAAGCTCGTCGACTACGTCCAGGCCTGGGCGGATTCTTTCGACGCCCCGCTCGAGGCGAGCTGCCGGGTCTCGGCGCTCGAGGCGGACAACAGCGGGTTTCTGCTCTCGCTGCCGTCAGGAAAGCTCAAAGCTCGGAGCGTGGTGGTCGCGTCGGGCGCCTACCAGAAGCCGCATCGCCCGGCCGGCGCCGAATCGATTCCCAACGATGTAGTCCAGCTCTTCGCCGAGGAGTACAGCAATCCCGAGGCGCTGCCCCCAGGCGCAGTCGTCGTCATCGGCAGCGGCCAGACCGGGTGCCAGCTCGCTGAGGAGATCCATGAATCGGGTCGCAAGGTCTTCCTGGCTTGCGGCCGCTGTATCTGGGTGCCGCGGCGGCTGGACGGCGGCGATATCTTCGGGTGGTTGATCAAGTCGGGATTTATGGATCGCGGTCCGGACAAGCTTCCCTCGCCGATGGCCAGGCTGCTGGGTAATCCGCAACTGACGGGGGATGACGGCGGGCGGGACCTGAACTTTCGGGTTCTGTACGACATCGGTGTTGAGTTGGTCGGCAGGTACGTCGGGGCGGATGGCTGGAGCATGCAGTTTGCGGACGATGTCGCCGCCAGCGTCGATTTCGGCGACGCAAGGCTGGCCGACCTGATGAAGTTCATCAAGGATTACTGCACCCGTGCCAGCGTCGCTGCACCGCGTTTCGACATGCCGCCACCCTTGCGCATCAAGACGCGGACTGAGCTGGACTTACAGAAAGATGAGATCGGAGCCGTGATCTGGACCAGCGGCTACCGGCCCGACTACGGGTGGGTGAAGTTTCCGGTCGTCGACGATATGGGTTTCCCAGTGCAGACCGATGGTCGCACCAACGTTCCAGGCCTCTACTTCATGGGCGTGCACTGGTTGCGCAAGAACAAGTCGTCCATTCTCTACGGCGTCGGCGAGGACGCCGAAATCGTGGCCCGCCAGATCGTCGAGGCGCGGGCATAGGAATCGGCTACTGCTGAGCGGCGCTGCTCGATTTCATCAGCGTGGTAATTTCCCGCCATGAGAGTCGCGGTGGCGATGTCGGGCGGTGTCGATTCCTCAGTCGCGGCCGCGCTTCTGCAGGCACATGGTCATGACGTCGTCGGCGTGACCCTGCAGCAGTGGCCGCGCGAAGACACAGAGGAGTCGGCGAAACACGGCGGGTGTTGCTCGCTCAATGCCGTCGAGGATGCGCGTCGCGTCGCCTCACTGCTCGGCATTCCTTATTACTGCTGGAACCTGGAGAAGGAGTTCGGCGAGCGGGTCATCGAGCCGTTTCATCGCGACTACCTCGAGGGCCGGACGCCCAACCCATGCGTGCGGTGCAACGCCTTCGTGCGTTTCGACCTCATGCTCGGCCGGGTGCTCGAGCTCGGGTTCGACCGGCTGGCGACCGGTCACTACGCCCGCATCGTCAACGGGGCCGAGCTCCACTCGGCGGTTGACGACGCCAAGGACCAGTCGTACATGCTCTATCACCTCGATCGCGAACGCCTTGGACAGATCATGTTTCCGCTTGGAGGGATGACCAAGCCCGAGGTCCGCGAGCACGCCCGGGAGTTCGGGCTTCCGGTTGCGAACAAGGCCGAGAGCCAGGAGATCTGCTTCATTCCCCGCGGCCAAACCTCTCGCTATCTGGCGGAACGGCTTCCAGTGCGGGCTGGCGCGGTCGTCGACTCGGGCGGACGCGAGCTTGGCACGCATCGCGGCACCGCCCTCTACACAGTGGGTCAACGAAGCGGTTTCGGTGACCTCGCGGAGACCGGGCCCTGGTACGTGCTGCGCGTAGACGCACCGGCCAACCGGCTTGTCGTCGGCCGCAAGGAGGAGCTCGGCGTGCGCGAGGTGGACCTTCGCGAAATGAGCTTTGTCGACGGGACTGTGCCCGAGCCGCTGCGGTGCGAGGCGAGACTTCGGTACCACACGCCGCCCATCCCCGGTGTCTACCGGGTGGGCCGGCTGTCCCTGGATGAGCCGTTTTTTGGCGCGGCGCCAGGCCAGGCCGCGGTGCTCTACTCGGGTACGCGCGTCCTCGGCGGGGGGATCATCGCCGGCGCGTCGTGAGCGGCCGTCCGGACATCCTGCTCGCTTTTTTCCACTGGATTGAGTATCTCGGCCTGCTGGGCGGATTGGGCTCGATGGTCATCCGGCGCCTGGCGGGCAACCGGCCTCCGATCTCATGGGCCCGATATCCGCCGATGCATGTCGCGTTCGGCGCAGCCTTCGTGGGCGGCCTGGCGGTAATCACAGTTGAAGGCTTTCACACGGGAGCGCTGCCGGGGTGGGAGCGCCTGGCACGTGTCGCTGCCGAGGGCCTCGCGCTGGTCTTCTGCGTGCGCGGTATTCGCTTTGTCGCTCCGATGGCCCTGCTTGCGGCGGTGCTGCTGCCGTTCGCGGGCCACGCGGCCGCCGTGGGGCCGGGGGCCGTGCTTGGGGATGCGGTACACGTCATCTCCGCCGGCATGTGGGCTGGCGGCATCCTGGCCCTGGCCACGCTGAACCCGCCGGGCGGGTGGCGCGGACCAGAGGCTCGAGCGCTGCTGGACCGCTTTGGGGGCGTCGCCTTGATCGCGTTCATCGTGACGGCGCTCACCGGCGTGCTCCGGGCATCCGATCAGCTCCACGATGTCAGCGGCGTCTGGACAACCTCCTACGGAGTCGTGCTTGCGCTGAAGTCGGTGGGCGTCGGGATCATGCTCGTGCTCTCGGCGCTGGCATTGCGGAGGGGCCTCCCGGTGGCCCGTGTCGAGGCAGCCTTCGCCGTGCTCGTGATCGCGGCCACCGCCGTGCTAGCCGCTTTCCCCACAGCTCATTAGAATCCGGGGGTGGCCACAGTTCGCGAGGTCATGAAGGCAAGCCTCTACTCGGTGAGCCCCTCGACGACGGTTGGAGAGGCGATCTCGCTGATGGCGCAGAACAGGATCGGCTCGGCGCTCGTCATGGAGGGCGGCAAGCTCATTGGCATCTTCACCGAGCGCGACACAGTACGGGCGATCTCTCAATCGCATGACGCGCCCGACCACGAGATCTCGTCCTGGATGACGCGAGACCCCAAGACGGTCAGCCCCGACGTCGAGGTCGACACCGCGCTGAGGACGATGCTCGACAACGGGTTCCGCCACCTGCCGGTGGTGGAGGGGGGAGCTGTGATCGGCATGGTCTCCATGCGCGATCTCGCGGGTTAACAAGCCGCTGGCTTCGCGGTAAAATACCCGGTTCCCGCCCCTCGGTAGTTTCGTGCGCCCAAAAACGAAAGGCGCAAAAGGATTGTCGACCGCATTGGGCTTGCTGGCATTGAGGCGCTACGTCCCGTATCTACGGCCGTATCTCGGGCTCGTCGCCATCTTCGGACTGGCGCAGCTCGGGAGCCTAGCCACGGCCGCGTCCATCCCGAAGATCATCCAGTACATCATCGACGGGCCGGCGACCCATCACCAGCTGGATCGGCTGGTGCAGATGGCCGGGGTGCTGGTTTTGATCGGGCTCCTCGAGTTCGTTCTGATCTTCTTGCGCCGCAACTATTCGGGCGTCGTCTCGCTGCGAATGGAGACGGACCTTCGCAACGACTTCTACACGCACCTGCAGGACCTGCAGGTGGCGTTCCACGACAACTGGCAGTCCGGTCAGCTGTTGTCGCGCGCGATCTCAGACATCGGCACCGTCCGCCGGTTCGTGAGCTTCGGATTGATCTGGTTCCTGCAGACGATCGTCACGTTCGCGGTCGTGTTTGTCCTCATGATGCAGCTGGACTGGAAGCTGGCCCTGGTCGTCGTCGTTTGCATGCTGCCGATCGCGTATTTCAGCAACAAGTTCCACTACAAATACAAAGTCATCGCGCGGCGCTTGCAGGACCAGCAGGGCGACCTCACGACGATCATCGAAGAGATGGCCACCGGTGTCCGCATCATCAAGGCGTTCGGCCGGATGCCGCTGATGCAGAGGCGCTTCGAGGACCAGGCCCGGCTGCTGCGTGCAACCAGCCTCGAAGGCATCAAGTCGCGGGCGCTGCTCTGGACGCAGCTCAACTTCCTGCCCAACCTCTCGCTCGTGGCGGTCCTATTGCTTGGCGGCTTCAACGTGGTGCAGGGGACGCTGACGATCGGCGGCCTGATCGCGTTCATGAACTACGTCTTCATGCTCACGTGGCCGATGGACGCCATCGGCTGGGTGATGTCGATGAGCGAGGAATGCCAGACCGCCTCAGAGCGACTGAACGAGGTGCTCGACTCGCGCCCCGAGATCGCCGACCATCCCGGCGCCCGCACGCTCGAGCGCTCTCGCGGCCACATCGAGCTGCGCGGCGTCGGATTCAAGTACCCGAAATCGGACGAATGGATCTTGCGCGACGTCAACCTGGTCATCGAGCCGGGTGAGACGGTGGGCATCGTCGGTCGTACCGGGAGCGGCAAGACGACGCTGGCCTATCTCCTGCCGCGCCTTTACGACGTCGACGAGGGCAGCGTTCTGATGGACGGCATCGACGTTCGCGAGCTGAAGCTTCGTTCCTTGCGCTCGCACATCGGCGTGGCGTTCGAAGACCCGATCCTTTTCTCGGCCTCGGTTCACGAGAACCTCGTGATGGGCAGGCCGATAACTTCGGATGAAGAGCTGAAGCGGGCGATCGACATCGCGCAGGCGGGCTTCGTCTGGGACCTGCCGTGGGGCCTCGAGACTCGCGTCGGCGAGCAGGGGTACACGCTTTCCGGCGGACAGCGGCAGAGGCTCGCGCTGGCAAGAGCCGTCCTCGGCGGACCGCCCGTGCTCGTGCTCGACGATCCCCTTTCGTCGGTCGACGTGCACACCGAAGCCGTGATCGAGGAGGCGCTCGCACGGGTGCTCGAAGGCGTCACCGGACTGCTCGTGGTCCACCGGCCTTCGACGCTGGCGCTGGCCAATCGCGTCGCGTTGCTCGACGGCGGAACCATCGTCGCTCAGGGCACCCACATCGAGCTGATGCAGTCCAACGAGCTCTATCGCGCGCTTCTGTCTCAGCAGTACGAGCGGAGCGCAGAGGAGGTGCCGGCTTGAGCGCCACTGCTCCTCCAGCTGACCGCTGGCGCGGCGTGGCCTCCGAAGAGATCGACGAGTTCTCGCCGAGCGTCGCCGGCCTGCTTCGCCGGCGCAGCCGCCGCCTGCTCGCGAGCCTTGCGAGGCCTTATCGCTGGCAGATCGCGCTCGCGTGCGTGCTCATCCTCGTGCGGTCCGGGGCCTACCTCGCCCTCCCGTACCTGGTCGGACTCGGCATCGACACCGGCATCCGGCCAGGCCGCAACGGCAACCTCAGGTCCCTCGAGCTGATCGTCCTTGTGCTGCTGCTGGCGCTCGTCGTGAACGCCGTCGCCAACTATGCCTTCATGCGTCTGTCCGGGCGGATTGGCGCCGACTTGCTGCTCGACCTGCGCAAGACGCTGTTCGCGCACGTGCAGGAGCTCTCGCTCTCGTTCTTCGAGCGCTACACATCGGGGCGCATCATTTCGCGCTTGACCTCGGACATCGACGCCCTCAACGAGCTGCTGGCCACAGGACTGACCTCGGTCATCACGTCGGTGATCTCTGTGGTCGCCATCACCATCATCCTCCTGCGACTCGACACGCGCCTTGGCATGGTCACCGTGATCTCTATGCCGCTGGTGCTCGGACTGACAAACTGGTTCCGGAGCAACTCCGCCCGCTCATATCGAGCGGTTCGTCGCGCGATCGTGCTCGTGATCGTCCACTACGTCGAGTCGTTGGGCGGGATCCGGGCGGTTCACGCATTCCGTCGCGAGGCTCGCAACCAGGAGATCTTCGAGGACGTCAACGGCCGGTACCGAGACGCCAACATCTGGTCAAACCGGCTGGCGTCGACGTTCGGGCCGGCCATCAACCTGCTCGGCAGGCTCACGACCACGGCCGTGCTGCTGTTCGGCGGCTACCTCGTCGTGCAGGGCCAGATGACGCTCGGTGTGCTGGCTGCGTTCGTCCTTTACCTGCGGCAGTTCTTCGAGCCGATGCAGGACCTGTCGCAGTTTTACAACGTCTTTCAGGCCGCGGGGGCTGCTCTGGAAAAGCTGGCCGGCGTGATCGAAGAGACGCCGACCGTGCCCGAGCCCGCATCGCCCGTGAGCATGGGCGAAGCCAAGGGTGCAATCGCTTTCGAACATGTCACTTTTGCCTACCGCGACAAGCCGGTGCTGCACGACGTCGACCTGCGCATACCGGCCGGCCAGATCGTCGCCGTGGTGGGGGAGACCGGCGCGGGCAAGACGACGATGGCGCGCCTGATCGCGAGGTTCTACGACCCTACTGCCGGCCGCGTCACCCTTGACGGAGTCGACCTCCGCTCGATCGCGGTGGGTGACCTGCGCCGTGCGATCGCGATTGTCACGCAGGAGACCTTCCTGTTCTCGGGCTCGGTGGGCGAGAACCTGCTGTTTGGAAGGCCGGGCGCGACTCGCGACGAGATGATCACCGCCGCTCGCGCAATCGGCGCGCACGACTTCATCAGCGCGATGCCCAACGGGTACGACACCGACGTGAGGCGTCGCGGGGTGCGCCTATCCTCCGGCCAGCGGCAGCTCGTCGCCTTCGCACGCGCCTTCCTGGCCGACCCTAGGGTTCTCATCCTCGACGAGGCGACGTCCTCGTTGGACCTTCCGTCCGAGCGTCTGGTTCAGAGGGCTCTGCGGACCCTGCTTCGCGGCCGCACCGCCGTGATCATCGCCCACCGCCTGTCGACGGTTGAAATCGCGGACAGGGTGCTGGTCATCGATGCCGGCCAAGTGGTAGAGGATGGCGCGCCGTCCGATCTGCGCCAGCGTTCCGGCCGCTATGGGTTGCTGCACCGCCAGTGGGTTGAATCACTGGCTTAACGGACCGGGTTAGCCCCAGCTTGGCGCGCATCCAGCTGCGCCAGGATTGGGTGGTCTCACCTGGAGTATGGATGCCCGCGCCGCCCGGCTAGGCTAGAACGAGCGTGGGCAGCAAGGCGCGCACGGAGGCGTTCAGCGACGGAATCTTCGCGATCGCGGCGACCCTTCTCGTGTTGGACCTCGCAGTTCCCAAACCCGGGCCTTCCCTCCTGGCGGGACTCCTTCAAGAGTGGCCGGCATATGCGGCCTACGCAACAAGCTTCTTGACCATCGGCATCATCTGGGTCAACCACCACGCGGTGCTGGAGCGCCTTGAGCGTGTCGACCGCGGCCTGCTCTTCCTGAATGTCGTCTTCTTGCTGTTCGTTGCCCTGATCCCGTTTCCGACCAAGGTTCTCGCCCAGTACCTCCAGTCTGGCGGCGACTACGCCCACGTCGCGGCGGCCGCCTATGGCGTGGCGATGATTCTCATGGGCATCAGCTTTTCCATCCTTAACTACTACTCAATGGCTCGCGGCCTGATCCCGGTGCAGCGAAGGCTGACGTTGTGGCAGCAGGTCCGGTACTCGATCGGCCTTCTGATGTATGCGGTCGGAACCGCCGTGTCACTGCTCGATGCCCGCGCCGGCCTGCTGATCTACGCCGGCATGGCCTTTTACTACGTGATCGAGCCGCTGTTGGCCGCTCGGCAGGCGGTGCTGCCCGCTAGCCCCAAACCGACCTCGCCACCTGTCCCACCAGCTCCAGCTTCCGCCTCTGATCCTCGGAGGTGATCCGGTTCCCTTCCATGGTCGAGGCGAACCCGCACTGGGGGCTCAGTGCCAGACGCTCCAGCGGCACGAACTGCGAGGCCTCCTCGATGCGCCGCTTGAGCTCGTCTTCGGTTTCCAGCCTCGGCTTCTTCGTCGACACGAGACCCAGTACCGCCACCCGGTCCTCGGGCAGGTGCCGCAGCGGCTCGAAACCGCCAGAACGTGAGTCGTCGTACTCGAGCAGGAAGCGGTCGAACAGCGTCTTTTCGAAGATGCGCGCAATCGGCTCGTAGTCGCCTTCGGCGTAGAACTTGCTCTGGTTGTTGCCGCGGCAGATGTGCATCCCGAACGTGACACCGGGGTGACCCTGGATGATCGAGTTGTCCAGCTCGATGCACCGGTCGATCAGCTCCTCGGGATCGCTGCCGCGCTGCCGGTAGCCCTCGCGCATCTTGGGGTCGAGCAGGGCCGCGTACTGCGGCGCGTCGATCTGGATGTATGTGCATCCCAGGCGAACCAGCTCCTCGACCTCGCTCCGTGAGACGGTCACGATGTCCGCCAGGTACTCGTCGCGCGTCTTGTACGCATCCTTCGACCTCTCGGGGTCGTAGTAAGCGGCCGCCTGCTGAGCACTCAGCATCGTTACTTTGCCCGGGTGCTTCGCGGTCGCCCGCAGGAAGGACCACTCCTCGCCGCACATGCTGCGGCGCCAGCGCATCTTCTCCACCACGACGGGTCGCTTCAACACGAGCTCCTCGCCTTGCTCATCGCGGAAGGGAATCGCCCAGCCTCCCTCTTTGTCGAAACCGTCAAAGGACTCCACGAGGTGTCCGTAAAACGCATACCGTCGCTGCTCGCCATCGGTGACCACGTCGATGCCTGCGTCCTCCTGGAGGCGGATGGCGGCAGTGACTTCGCGGTCCTCTTCGCGCTTGAAGTCGGCCGCGCTCATCTCCCCGGCGTCCCGGCGCTTGCGCGCCACGACCAGCTGCGGCGGGCGCAGCAGGCTGCCCACCACCTCGGCGCGCACAGTCCCCAATCCGAGGTTGGTCGCCTCGTCATGCGCGACACCATGAGCTCTCATGTCCAACCCCTCAGATCAACCTGGTCCGAATGTGGCCCAGAGCAAATCCTGCTACAAAACTGTTTTGGCCGCCGATCAGCGCTCGGTTGCCGAGGCTCGAGCGGCAACCGCCAGCAGTCCGATTTCCTCGAGGTGTCCCCAACAATGGGCGAAGCACGCAAGGCTCAGGACGACCCAGACGGGCCGTCCGGCGATCCAACTCATCGCCTCGAGGTTGGCGGGATAGTTGTAAGTGGCGTGATCGGTCACGCGTTCGACCACGCGGTTCTCGGCTTCCAGGTCGTCGTCGGAAATGGTCTTGAGCCACTGGTTGGTCGCCGATCGGGACGCGTCGGCATAGTCGACAATCTCGGATGGGACGACCAGGGCCGCCAGGTCATCGGCCTCCTGTATCGAATAGCCAACCCCGGTGCTTAGGCGAGCCCAGCTCCTGGATGTCCAAGGTTCTGCCTCGATCAACTCAGGCTCACCGCGCATGCCCATCTGGACGGTCGAGTCGAGCACTCGAGCGACATGCCAGAGGGTAAAGGCCGGGACATTGGTGGTGGGAGCGGCCCGCCTCAGCCAATCTTCGGGCTCCAAGCGGCCGACTACGTCGTGGAGCCGGAAATTGACGGCGTTGAGCTGCCCGGCGAGGAGCCGCGATGCCTGCACGGTTCCAGCTTAAGCCCCTCACCCTAGCCCTCTCCCCGATGGGGAGAGGGGAACTTAAGCAGTGCTCGTGTCCAGGTAGAAGCGGCGCCACCCTACCTTTTCAAAGCCCAGCTTCGCAAGGATGGGAGCGGACATATCGCCACCCCAAACCGCGAGTCCGGCCGCGCCGGCGCGCCGGGCGATGTCGAGGCGCGCCGCAACCAGCGCGCGGTAGACGCCACGACCTCGGAACTTCGGCCGCACCGAGCCGCCCGTGATCGCGGCGCCCGCCGGGGGATACAGGCTGATCCCGGCGCTTCCTGCCGGCTCGCCGTCGACCACTGCCAGCAGAAGACGCCGGTTGCCGGCGGCGCGGAAGTTGAGGCGGCGCCGTTCCTCCATGGCGATGAGCTCGGGATCGTCGCCGTGCGAGCGGTCCATGAACGCTTCTGCCGCCACCGCGGCAGCACTTCTGAACGTGGCGAGGTCGGCCAGGGCGTCCCGGATCTCGAGACCAGCAACCGGCGGACCTTCCACCATTGCATCGATTGGCAGCACCATCACCGCGAACTCCGCGCCATGCGGATCGGGGTGAACGCCATGCCTCGCGAGGTGGTCTGCGAAGTCGGGCGGCTCCGTTTCAGGGTCGAGTGTCCACATCACAGGCAGGTGGCGCGGAGCGATTGTCGCGCGCGCTTCGCGGATGACCTCGTCGGCTTCGTCGGACCGGCACCTGATCCACGAAACGTTGTTGGGCCCTGGGATCGGAAAGTCCGGCTGAAGCGTGATCTGGTATCGGCTCATGTCGATGCGTTCGACGCCCGGCGAGGCAGGTTGGCGGTGGTGGTTGGCGAACTCGATGAGCGCCTGCGATACTGCCGGCATGGCCACATTGTCGCGAGCCTTGCGGCGCTGGGACCTGATGCGCCTCGCTGCAGCCGCGCTCGGCCTGGCTCTGGTGACCCTGCTCGCGGGTTACTTGGTCGGCGCGGCCACCGCGCAACCGACCCTCGGAGGCATCGTCGCGGCGCTTGGGCTGCTCGCCATTGGCGGTTCCGGGCTCCTGTATGCTTGGCGCCTTGAAGCCGGCGGCATGGTCGATTAGCCGGTAGAACCACTCTCAGCAACCACGGAGTGCCGATGGACTCCCTCCACGCGATTGGCTTCTACGTGTCCGCCGCAATCTCGATCGGCGGCGGGCTCCTTGTGGCATTCCTTCCTGCTCGTGAATCGCGCGGCGTCGCCCTGGCGGTCGCTGGATTGGGGATCGTCGGTCTCTATGCCTCGCTGTCCGCCGGATTTGCCGGCCTGGTGGCGCTTGTCTGCTACGCCGGCTGCGCCGCGCTGGTGGCGGCGCCGCAGTATCGGGTCATGGAGAGTGTGGTGACTGGCGTCTGGCGCCAGGTCGGCGCGGTCGCAGCCGCGGGCCTGTTCGGTGTCCTGGCCTACGCGGCGTGGCGCGGCGACTTTGTGCATTTCGCTTTCTACGGCGGCGGGATCAACAG
Organism: Candidatus Dormiibacterota bacterium; assembly: GCA_955652835.1. Classification (GTDB taxonomy): domain Bacteria; phylum Chloroflexota; class Dormibacteria; order Dormibacterales; family Dormibacteraceae; genus Palsa-870. Next base: position 8,451 of record CATPBO010000061.1, on the reverse strand, counting down.
CGCCTCCGTCGGCAGGCTCCTGTTTGCCCATGACACACTGGCAACCGAGGCACTGGGCGCGCTGGTCTTCGTCGCACTCGTCGGCGCGACCGCCGCTTGGCGGCTGCGAGACCGCTCTCGATGACAGCCGGGCTGGTCTCCGTCTTATTCGTCGCCGCGGCGCTCGTCGCGGTTGGCGCTTTCGTAGCCGTCTGGAAGAGAGACCTGACGGCCGCGCTTGCCGGCCTGCCGCTGATGTTCGGCGGGGCGGGGGTCGCGTTCGTCGGCGCATCCAGGTTTGCCGCGGCGGGGGGGCCGCCGGCTTTCGGCCAGGAGGTGGCGGTCCTGCTGGCTGTCGCCGCCCTCGCGCTGGTGGCGCTCGGGTTGGGGATCGCCGGTCGGGGGACCTCTCGCTGAGCCTGCTTCTCGCTGCCGCCAATCTCGCTGCCGCGACCTTCGCCACGGCGGGTTCGGGGTCTCGTTCGGCAGGCGTCTTCACCTACGACCCATCGACCGCCCTCCCGTGGGCCGTGCCGCTGATCGTCATCGCGCCTCTTGCCGCTTTCCTCCTGGCCCTGTCGAGCGTGCGTACCCGCCGGGCGTCGGCCAACCTCGCGATGTTCGGGGCCGTCACGTCATTGCTCGCCACGCTTCTCGTCGGCTGGGGACTCGCGAAGAGGACGACGCCCTTCCTCGCCACTTACCCGTACATCAACCTGCCAGTCGCTTTCAGCGGGCCGACCAACTTCCAGGGCTTCGGCATCGACATCGTCTTGCGCGTCGACCACATCACGGTGGCGGCCCTTGTGGTCGTCCAGCTTTGCATCATCGGTGCCGTCGGTTGGCACCAGGTGATGGGGCGGACCGAGCCCGGCCCCGCGCGTTTCCACTCGTTGATCAGCGTGCTGCTGTTTGGAAGCGTTGGCGTCCTGGTCAGCTATGACCTGGCCGAGCTGCTCACGTTCTGGGGCGTGGCGGGAGCCGCGACTTACCTGCTGCTGGCACATCGTTGGGGTCTGGACGAGGCTGCGGTTCGCGCAAGGGTGGCGCTCGCGCTCCCATTCGTCACAGACCTGTCGCTGCTCTGCGGCGTCGGGTGGCTTTACGCGCGGTATGGCGTGCAAAACTTGAACACGCTGGTGCCGATCCTGCACACAAACCCGGGGTGGACCGTGCGCTCGCTGGTTGTCGCATCGATCCTGCTGTTCATCGGACTGGCGGGCCGCCTCGCGTTGTGGCCGCTCAATTCATGGGTGACGCGGACCGCTGTGACCGCGCCGCCCGCAGCCTCGGCTGTCGCGCAAGCGGTCTGGTCCGTGCTTGCCATCGTCGTGCTTTACCGCGTGATGCCGATCTTCGCTGCATCCAATGCGCAGACGCTGCAGGCCTGCATGTACGCGTGTGGAATCGCCGGCATCGCAGCCGCCCTCCTCTCGCTGTTTGGAAATGAACCAAGGCGCGCAATCGCTCTCATCGGGTCCGCCGTCGCCGCGGTCGGGGCGGCTGTCGTCATCCACGGATTTGAGGTCCCCAGATCGACATTCGCGATCGCGGGGCTCGCGTGCGTGTTCGCCGCCGCGCCCGCGCGTGCCGCATTTGTACTCGCCGCATCCGCGATCGCCGGTGCGATGCGCACGGACGACCTCGCCGAGATGGGAGACGCGTGGGCTCGTATGCGGGCGAGCGCGCTCGCGTTGATGCTGGCTGCGGTCGTGCTGAGCCTCAGCGCTTCGGCGGCGTTGGCCTTCGGAGTCAGCTCGCGGTCAGCTCTTGGGATCGCACTTGGCGAAGCCGTGCTGCTCGTGTCGATCGGCGCGGTACGCATCTTCCTCGCCATGGCGCTTGGCCCACTGCGTAGGCGGCGCGCGTTCGAGCCGGACCGCGTGCGCGAGGCGGCATCACCCTCGCTCGGCTGGCCGTACTGGCTCGTCCTCGGCGGCGCGGCTTTCATGGTGGCTTCGCTGATTCGCAGCTGGCTGGACTTTCTCGACGGCAACAAGCATCCGACGCCGTCAGCGGGCGCCTACATGCTGTGGATCGTCGTGGCCGCGATTGGCATCGCGGTGGTCGCGGTCGCTTACGTCCGAGACAAGGACGGTGCCCTGAAGGCATCAACGCTGGCGGGGGCGGGGATGAGCAGGCTGGCCAACGACGGGTCGAGGGCCTTCAACCGCTTCATCGTCGCGCCATTGACCCAGGTCGCCTGGCGAGTCGGGGATCGCTGGATCCCCACTGCCGATGCGGGACTTGGTAGTGCCCTGGACACCACCGGCCGGCTCGTCGTCGCCGGCGCGCGGCTGCCGGTGCTGCCCGTGGTGATTGGCATCGCGGTCATCCTCACGCTGGTCGTGGGCATAGCGTCACCGGGGGTCTTCAAGTGATCTGGCAGGCGATCGCTGCTGCCAGCCCCACGCCGACTCCGGTCACTGTGCCAGGGGCGGGCATCTTTTCCTCGCCCCTTCTGCTCAGCCTGACGATCTGGGTCCCCATCGCCTTCGCGATCGCGATCGCAATAATGCCGAACCCGCGCGGCCGCTACGACGTGTTGATGAAGCAGATCGCGTTCTTCACCAACCTCGGAGTTCTCTTCGTCCTCTTCATCGCCTACAACCAGTTCCAGACCTTCCTGCCCACGATGCAGTACGAGGAGAAGGTCCCGTGGCTGCCGGTCATCGGCGCGACCTACCACCTCGGCGTGGATGGCCCGGGGATGACGATGCTCGTCCTCTCGGGGGCGATCGGCATCGTGTCTGTCCTGGCGTCCCTCGGCATCCGAGAACGCGTGCGGTCCTACTTCTGCCTGCTGCTCCTCGCCCAGGCAACCGTCAACGGGGCGATCGTGGCCCGGGACATGTTCGTCCTCATCGTTTTCTGGGGAGCGGCCGCGATTCCGCTCGCTCTCCTGATCCTTGGTTGGGGAGGGCCTCGCCGGCACCACGCGGCGTGGCGGCTGCTCGGTTACTGGGGGCTTGGCACCGGGGCGCTTGTCATCGGGGCCATGACTCTGTACGCGGTGACCGGCGGCGCGAGCTTCGACATGGACGTCCTGCTGAAGGCCGCGATCAGTCCTCGGGTCCAGCTTGCCATTGGACTCCTCATGATTGTCGCCGCCGCGACTCGGCTGCCTCTGTTTCCGCTTCACGGCTGGGCGCGCGACGTTTATGCCGAGGCGCCGGTCGGCGTGACGGTGATCGTCGCAGGGAGCGCTTCACGACTCGGCGCATACCTTCTATTACGTAGCCTCGTCGCAGCAGAGCCGGCGGCCGCCCACCTGCTGTCCCCGCTGCTGGCGGCGCTCGCAGCATTGACGGTCGGGTATGCCGCCCTGGTGGCGCTGCGCACGGTCGACCTTCGACAGACGGCAGCTCACCTGGCGATGGTCCCCGGAGGCATCACGGTCCTTGCCCTCGCGGCGCTCTCGCCGCTCGCCATCGGGGGAGCCGTGCTGTCGTTCTTCGCCGGCGGGCTCGCGGCAGCCCTCATCGTCGGGGCCTGCGCGACGCTGTCGGATCGCGCGCAGTCCCGCAGCTTGCAGGTCCTCAGCGGCCTCGCTCCAAGAATGCCGGTCCTGACATGGCTTTTGATCATCAGCGCCTTTGCGGTGCTGGGTGTGCCGGTGCTCGCTACCTTTCCCGCCGAGCTCATGACGTTTTTCGGCTCCTTGAAGACACAGCCAATCGGCGCCTTCCTGGTGGCGGCGGGGTTGGCGGTGGCCGCGGTCGCGCTGGCGACCGTATTGCGACGCGTGTTGTTCGGGGCGGCGAATCCTGACGCGCCGGGTGTATCCGACGCCTCACTCGGCGAGACGTGGTATCTGGCCCTGCTTGCGGGCGGCCTGATGTGGGTGGGCGTGTTCCCGGGCGGCCCCAAGCTGCCGGGAACCGATACGCCCCTTTTCGACCCGGGCCTCGTCAACGTCATGTCCGCGGGGATCAGCGACATCGCGTCGCCGTACACGGGACCGAACCCGGTGACCGGGCAGTGAAAGACCTCGTACTCGTCCCTGAGGCCCTGGTCGCCGCAGTTGCCGTCTTCATTCTTCTGGCCGGCAGGCTCCGTTGGATTCGACCCGCCGCGCGACGCAGCCTGCCCGCCGCGGTGACCGTGGTAGTGCTGGTCGCCCTGGCGACTGAGCTGTGGGCCGGCGCCACCCTGAGCACTCACTTCGGAGGCGCCCTGGTGCAGGACCGTTTTGCCCTCTTCGCCAAGGCGGCGATCCTCCTCGCGGTCGGCGTCGCGTTCGCCGTCGTCGACTGGACCGCCGAGGACTCCTTGTTCATCGGGCTGGCGATGCCGTTGCTGGCGACGTTTGGGGTGATGGTCGCGGCATCCGCGGGTGACCTGGTCGCGCTGTGGGCAGGGCTCGAGCTAGCCGCCGCGACCGGTGTGGTCATGGTCGCCCTTCGGCGGCCGGACCTCGCGCTTCGGCTACTGGTCACCGGCGGGGTGGCCAGCGCTCTCCTGCTGACGGGGCTCGCGTTCCTTTATGCATCGGTCGGCACATCGGACCTGACGGTCATTCGCGAGGTGCTGTTCAATGGCGTGCCGACGCTCGCCCTTGCCATCCCGGTGTTCCTGGTCATCTGTGGTTTGGCGGTTCACGCCACGCTTGTGCCCTTCCAGCTCGCGGGGATCCCAGCGAGCCTTGGAGCTTCTCCTCTGGGAGCCGGGCTGGTGCTGGGTTTGGTAGCAGCGGCAGCCGCGACTGTGGCGATCAAGCTGGTGGCAGCTCTAACCCCGATCCCCGCTGTGTACTCCTCATTTCTCGAGGTGGTGGCGGCCATGGCAATGGTCGGCGGCGGGGCCGGAGCGCTGGCCGTGCGGTCGCCTCGAGCGCGGATCGCGTACCTCGCAGCCGGACAGATCGGTTGGGTTGCTGCAGGCCTGGTCACCCACTATCGCACCGGGCTCGCCGCGTCGCTTTTCCTGTTGGGCGCGTTTGCCGTGGCGGCCACGTGCGGGCCGGCGGTGATGGGCCGCGCCGACGGCGGTGAGCCGGCGATAGCCGGGCTGGGCGTGCTGCGCCCCGCGCGTGCAGCCGGCTTTGCGCTGGCCATGCTCTCGCTGGCGGGCGCGCCACCGCTGGCCGGCTTCTTCGGTGAGTTCGCCGTCGCGGCAGCCCTCGCCCAGAGCGGCCATTTCGGCCTGCTCGCGCTCGGCATCCTGGGCTCGGTGCTGAGCCTCGCGGCCGCACTCGGGAGCTTGAGGGTGATGTACGTGCAAAGCCCGCTGGAGGAGGCGCGGCGCGGATCGGCGCTTCCCGTCCTGACTCGCCTCTCATCGTTCGGCGCCGGAGCCTTTTGCGTCGTGATCGCTGCCTACGGCTTGTTCTCGAATCCCATCCTGGGCCTGGCGAACCAGGGAGCAGAGGCGCTGGGACTGCGGTAAGCTCCGGGCCAACGGTCGCAGCACGCGTCGTAGTACACGTCCTGGAGGTCCCGCCTGACCTTGGCTTCCCGCAAACGCGCGCCCAATGCGCGCAGATCCCGACGCGTTCGAGCGCGAGCACGGCCCCGCCGGCAGACCAAACGCGCCTCGCATCACTGGCTGATGCGGTTTGCGCTTGTGAGCCTGATCGTCCTCTCGTCGACCGGCCTTATCGGGACGGCAGGCACGATCGGCGTGGTCGACTATTTTGCCGGGGATCTGCCCTCGATCGAATCGCTCCAGGCGACCAAGCTCACGCAGACCACGCGCATCCTCGACCGCAACGGCAACCTGATCGAGGCGCTGTACCACGAGAACCGCACCGTCGTGCCGCTGAGCAAGATCAGCGCGAACCTGCAGAAGGCGACCATTGACACCGAGGACCGCACGTTCTATTCGAACTCCGGAGTGGATTACCGCAGGCTGGCGATCGCCATCGTCTACGACCTCAGCCACCACTCCGCGACATTGGGGGGCTCGACGATCACGCAGCAGGTGGTGAAGAACGATGTCCTTGACACCGCCGACTCGCAAAGCAGGACGGTCAGCCGCAAGTTCCGCGAGCTGCTGCTCGCCGAAGAGATGGAGCGCCGGTACTCGAAGCACCAGATCCTCGAGCTCTACCTGAACACGATCAACTACGGCAACGGCGCTTACGGCGCCGAGGCCGCCGCTGAAACATATTTCCAGGTCCACGCCAGCGACCTGACATGGGCGCAGGCGAGCTTTCTCGCGGGCCTGCCCCAGGCCCCGGCCGACTACGACCCGTTCGGTACACCGGACCAGCAGTCGGCTGCGAAATGGCGGTGGCAGGCCGTGCTGGACGGCATCGTCGCGGTGGGCGACATGAGCCGGTCCGCAGCCGACATCATCTTCAACAGCAGCGACCTGGTCAACAAGATGATCGCGGCGCGCAAGACCCTCCCGGCGCAGCACAATCCGCTGACCGCGCACTTCGTCGACTACGTCGTGCGCTACATCACGCAGCGCTACGGCCAACAGGCCCTTTACGAGGGCGGCCTCCGCATCACGACCACGCTCGACCTCGGCACTCAGGCGACGGCCGACCACTGGGTGAAGGAGGGCGTGGCGGCATACGCGAAACGATCCGTGAACACCGGGGCCATGCTTGTCATGAATCCGGCCGACGGTGAGATCCTCGCCATGGTCGGAAGCGCCGACTACAACAACGCCGCTATCCGCGGGCAGATCAACCTGACCGGCGTCGATCCTCTTGGCTGGCGCGGCGTCGGGTCGTCGTTCAAGGTCTACACGTACGCGGCCGCGCTGCAAGCTGGGCTTGTGACACCCGCGACGTTGATGAACGACGAATCCGGAGTCATCGGCGGCCACACCTTCAGCGACTGGGACGGCAAGCACGAAGGGTGGATCACGATGCGCACCGCGCTCGCGCAATCGCGGAACCTGCCCGCCCTCTGGACATACGGTCACGAGGGCGGCGATCGCGTGGTCACCTTGATGCACAACCTTGGCGTGACCGCGACGATCGAAAACCCGGAAGGGGTGGCGACGACACTCGGCCATGACCCGATTTCCATGGCGGAGCACCTGGCGGCCTACTCCGCGTTCGACAACGGCGGCTTCAGGATCAGCCCGCACCCTGTGCTGAACGTGACTGACGCCAACGGCAAGGTGCTGGAGGCATTCGACCCAGCGGCGGGACGCGTGCAGGTCATCAGCCCCGAACTTGGTTACGTGATGACCGATCTGTTGCGCGGACCCGTGAAGCTCTACCTCGGCGACCTAGGCGGGCGGCCGGTCGCGGGCAAGTCAGGAACCACGGAGGCCTACACCGGGTCGATCTTTATCGGCTACACGCCCAACCTTGCGGTCGCCGCATCGCTGATGCACATCGACAATGGGCCCACTTGCAATTCGGGCTTCGCCTACCTCGCGACCAACTTTTCGCCTTCTGGATGGCAGTGCCCGACCTCCCTCCTGTTCGGCGAGAACGTCGGCATCTCGGTGTGGAAGCCATTCCTTAAGGACTACTACGCAGTCCGTCCATGGCCCGCGATGTGGACCCAACCGCCTGGCGTCGTTACGCGACAGGTCTGCGCCTATGACGGCGGCACCATCGCGGCCGGCGGCTTCAACGAGATCTTCCTCAAGGGCTCGGGTGAACCCAGCTACCCATGCGGCGCCAACCCGCACCCGGGCGAAGCGCCGTACCAGCCGCCAGCTCCCAGCCCGTCGCCAACGCCACACTAGGTTCGTGCGGCTCAATCGGGTCGGGATCGCGGCCGGCGTCATCTATGTCGTGCTTGGCCTGCTGTGGGTGTGGCTGGCGCAGCCCCCAGCTCCCGCATGGCTCCTGGTGGCGTGGTTCGTGATCGTCGCCGCGATCGAGGCGTTCATCCCAGGTGAGGCCAACCAGGTCACGCTGGCGCGGGCGCACCTAGCCGCGCCGGCGCTTGTCTACTCCCTGGCCGTCGCGCTCGGACCGCTGGCGGTTGTGCTCGCGGTGGCCGGCCTGTCCGACCTCGTCGATGGCACCATCGCACGCCGATTCGACCGGCCGTCGACGCTCGGCGGAGGTCTGGACCCGGTCGTCGACGGCCTGCTGCTCGGCGGGGTCGCGATCGGTCTCGCGCTCGGCGGGACCATCCCGCTCTGGCTCGCGCTCGTGATCGTTACGCGCTACCTGCTGCCGGCTGTGGGCGGGTTGGTGCTCATCTCGATGCATCGCCGCCCAGAGCTGCGCCACACGGTGAGCGGGCAGATCTCGACGTCGCTGATCATCGTCCTGGTCGGAGGCATCTGCCTGTTTCGCTTTTTCAACCAGGACGTCACCAACGTGGTCGTGGGAGCCGAGGTTGTGATCCCCATCGCGACGATCGCCACATTCGTGCAGCTGGCGCTGGCGGCGCGCCGGCCGGTTGTAAACACTGAGCCCGGGTAAGATGGCTTGTGGTCGCGCTAAGTGGGCGCGGTGCTTCTTTCTCGAAATCCGCTGTCCCAGGCCCGGGTAAGATGGTTGGCGGTCGCGCTAAGTGGGCGCGGTGCTTCTTTCTCGAAATCCGC